>CAMLJW010000408.1 GCA_946480485.1 uncultured Streptomyces sp.
GCGGCCGGCGGCCTGGATCCCGTCGAGGACGAGGGGGCAGGTGACGGCAGCGCGGTGACCGTGGAGAGCGAGGGTCTGGAGAGCCGGGTGACCCCCTTCCCGGTCGCGGCCTCCAAGTACTCGGCGCTGCACCCCGTCGCGGGCGGCGGCCTCGTCTGGCTACGCTGGCCGATCTCCGGGGCACTCGGCGAGACCTTCGCGAATCCGGACGACATGACCGGCCGCCCGACGCTGGAGCACTTCAGCATCACCAAGGCGAAGAAGTCCGAACTCGTCGGCCACCTCGACTGGTTCACGGTCAGCGGTGACGGCACGCGGCTCGTCGTGGTCGACGAGGGCGACCTGCGCGCCGTTCCCTCCACCGAGTCCGGCGACTCCGACACGACCGTCTGGATCGACTCGCGCCGCATCCTGCACCACGTCGACCCGGCCGCCGAGTGGCGGCAGTCGTACGAGGAGGCGGGCCGGCTCATCCGCGCGTACTTCTGGGAGCCGACGATGTGCGGCATCGACTGGGATGCCGTGCTGGACCAGTACCGGCCCCTGGTCGAACGGGTCGCGTCCCCCGACGAGTTCGCGGACCTGCTCCGCGAGGTCCTGGGCGAGCTGGGCACCTCGCACGCGTATGTCTCCCCCGCGCGCCGCAACGAAGGGCCACCGCACTATCAGCGCGCACAGGGCCTCCTGGGTGCCAACTTCGTGCGCAGGGACGGAAGGTGGAGGGTCAAACGGATCCTCCCCGGCGAATCGTCCGACTCCAAGGCGCGTTCACCGCTGGCCGGTACGGGGATCCGCGAGGGCGCGGTGCTCACCCACGTCGACGGCCGGCCGGTCGACCCGGTCACGGGACCGTATCCGCTGCTCGCGGGGTCGGGCGGGACGACGGTGGAGCTGACGTTCACACCGGCGGAGGGCGAGGCCCATGCCAGGCGCGTGGCCGTGGTCCCGCTGATCGACGAACGCCCTCTCCGCTACCAGGACTGGGTCACCAAACGCCGTGCCGTCGTACGGGAGTTGAGCCACGGCAAGTGCGGATACCTGCACATCCCGGACATGGGCGGCTCCGGCTGGGCCCAGTTCAACCGCGACCTGCGCGGGGAGATGTCCCGGCCCGCCCTCATCGTCGACGTACGCGGCAACGCCGGCGGCCACATCAGCGAGCTGGTCGTCGAGAAGCTCACCCGTACGATCCTGGGCTGGGACCTGACCCGAGGCGCCCAGCCGGTGTCGTACGCCTCCAACGCCCCGCGGGGCCCGGTCGTCGCCCTCGCCGACGAAATGACGTCGTCGGACGGGGACATGATCGCGGCCGCCTTCAAACTCCTCAAGCTCGGCCCGGTGGTGGGCCAGCGCACCTGGGGCGGTGTCGTCGGCATGACCGGCCGCCATCGCCTCGGCGACGGCACGGTCATCACGGTCCCCATGAACGCCGCCTGGTTCGACGCGTACGGCTGGTCCGTCGAGAACCACGGCGTCAGCCCGGACCTACCGGTCCTGCGCACCCCCCTGGACTGGGCGGAGGGCCGCCACGCCCAGCTGGCCGACGCGGTCCAACTGGCCCTGTCCCTCCTGACCGCCAACCCTGCGGCAACGCCACCGGACTACCACCACGTCCCGGACAGCACGCGCCCGAAGCTGCCGCCACGCTGACACGTTGACACACAAGCACGCTGCCCCGCGCACGCAAGAGCGGGGCACCTTCCACACATGAGGGCACCCCGCTTCACGCGAACCAGGCGGAGCTACACGTCGTAGTCCTGGTCGAACCGGTCCTGCGTCTTGCGCTCGGCCCGGCGCCCCGGCTCGTTCTCCTCCGGCCGGCCGCGCTCCGACTCCTTCCGGCGACGCTCGCGTTCGGCCTGCTCGCGCTCCTCGCGCGGCGTCCGCGGCGTGTGCTGCTCGCGCCCCCTCATGTCGTCACGACCCTGGCCGGAACGCTTGCGCGCCTGCTGCTCGGCCTCATTGGCCTTGTCCTTGAACTCGTCCTGCATGCCCATGAGATTCACTCCTGAAGTGGGTGAGGGGATCGGGCCTCGACCAGACTGACATGGGCCGACAAAGCGCGCATTTCGATCAGTTACGCACCGTATCGCGCACCTCCTCATCGGCCGCCCCACCTGCGGAGTGCGTGGTCGGTGACGTCGGCGTACCAGTGGCCGCCCTCCGCGGGCAGCCGCTCGGCGACATGCATCAACTCGTCCGGCGCCAGGCCGGCCGGCGCGACCTTCGCACCGCGTGCGGAGAGCTTGCGGGCGAGGAGCTCACCGACGCCCGCGCCGCGCCCGTGACGACGGCGACCCGTCCGTCCAGGCGGCCCCTGCTCATGCGCCCTCCTCCAGCTCGACGATTCGCACGTACGTGGAGACGAGTTCCCGGATGCGCGCATTGACCAGCTCGGGTGCTTCGATGGGGGTCATGTGCCCGATGCCGGGCAGCTCGGTGGAGCGGACACAGTTCGGCAGCGCGGCGACCAGGCCGCGCGCGTGGACCACGGGCGTCAGGCGGTCGCCCGTACCCACGACGACCTCGGTCGGCACGGTCAACTCCCTTACCCGGTGGTCGAGATCGAGCGTGTCCAGTACGTGCGACCAGGCATACCGCACCTCGCGCGGACACGCGTGCACGATGCGCGCACACGCCTCGACCATCACCGGGGCCGAACCGGGGCCCATCGTCCCGTACTTGAGGATCCGCCGGGCCAGTGGCGTGACCGGCCCGAGCGGCGCCCGCGACCCCAGGACCCGCTTCGTGAGCCAGGTACGGATCCGCCCGGCCCGCATCGGCACCACCAGCGACTCGGCGACCAGCCCCGAACTGCCCGTACTGCACAGCAGCACGGCGGCGGCGTGCTCCCGCAGCCGTGCCCGCCCGGCCGCAGCCATCAGCGTCATCCCACCCATGGAGTGCCCCACGAGCACGGCCTTCTCGCCCGGCGCGAGGGTGGCCGAGAGCACGGCCTCCAGGTCGTCGGCGAGTGCCTCGGCGCTGCACGCGGGACTGGACGGACTGCGCCCGTGCCCGCGCTGGTCGTACGCGATCACCCGGTGGTCGGCGGTGAGGTCCTGTATCTGCGCGGCCCAGTAGGCGGTCGAGCAGGTCCACCCGTGCACCAGCACCACGGCGGGCGCGGCGGTCCGCTTGTCGGGGCCGGCGGTCCGGTCATCGCTGCCGGCGGTCAGCTCGTCGGGGCCGTGCACCTCGACATGCAGCCGCGCGCCGTCGGCGGAGACGGCGGTCAGCTCGCGCGCGGCGACGGGCGGGGCGTAAGGACCACTCTTGACGTGCGTCAGCCGGCTCACGCCCCGGCCTCCACCGTGTTCCTGTGCTGGTTGTCCCTGGTGGTACGGGGCCGGGGTGCCCGGAGCACCTTGTACACATGCTCGCCCTCGGTCATCCCGACACCTTCCTGGTTTTGATCTCCGCACGAGCACGCCAGTGAACACTGGCGTGGTGGGGAGCGTAGAGGAGCCGCGTACTGATGGGTAGGGGTCGACGAGAGAAGTGACCGGCGGTACACATAGCCTGCTCACGTGGCCGAGGCATCAAAGAAAAACGGGAGTCGGGGCAGCGCCGTTCGGCACCCGCAGCGCTCCTGTCACATCTCGAAGACCACCGTCACAGGAGCGTGGTCCGACCACCGTTCTGCATGACTGGCCGCTCGCTCCACGACGGCCTTGACGGCCCGCGCCGCGAGCCGGGGGGTCGCCACGGGCAGATCGATCCTCCACCCTGCGTCGTTGTCGAAAGCCCGACCGCGATAGGACCACCATGTGTACGGCCCCTCGACGTCCGGATGCAGGGCGCGTAGGACGTCGACATACCCGCCCTCGTCCTGATCGAGGACGCGCCCGAGCCACGCCCGCTCCTCGGGCAGGAACCCGGAGTTCTTCTTGTTGCCACGCCAGTTCTTGAGGTCGGCTTCCCGGTGGGCGATGTTCCAGTCGCCGCACACCACGACCTCGAGCCCATCGGCGGCGGCGCGCTCACGCAGTTCCTTCAGGTAGGCGAGGAACTCCCCCATGAACCGGATCTTTTCTTCCTGCCGCTCGGTCCCCACTTCCCCGGACGGCAGATAAAGACTGGCCACTATGACCCCGGGCAGACAGACCTCGACGTACCGCCCACTGCCGTCGAACTCGGCCGACCCGAAGCCGACTTGGACACGGTCGGGCTCGCGGCGGGTGAACAGGGACACGCCCGCGCGGCCCTTGGCGGCGGCCGGTGCATGCACGACATGCCATCCCTCGGGCTGCCGAACCCCGTCCGGCAACTGTTGCGGCTCGGCCCGCACCTCCTGGAGACACAGCACGTCGGCGGAGGTGTCCGCGAGCCACTCCACAAAGCCCTTCTTGGCGGCGGCCCGCAGCCCGTTCACATTCACAGAGGTCACTGTCAGCAAAACACTCTCCAGCGTCGGCGGGGGAAGACGCACGTTACTGGGCGGCGACTGGCGGACACCGTCGCGCCGGGCGCGAGGGTGAATCTCGGCCTTCGGGCCGTCGTCGGCATTGCGGACAGCCAGGCGGCGCACCAGCTGGTTCAAGATCACGTTACGCGCGGGCTCGTGTCGCGCCGCCTCGAACGGGCGGAGCGCACCGCGCCGCCCGCCTACCGCGCCGCTGCCTGACATGACCAAGGGCCGCTTCCTGGCGGCCCTGGAGGATGACGACGCCAAAGAACCCCTGCTGGATCTCTCCGACAGGGGTTCTGAGCTGCGGTGGACCTGAGGGGATTTGAACCCCTGGCCCCCTCGATGCGAACGAGGTGCGCTACCGGACTGCGCCACAGGCCCTTGCAACGAGGAAAACTCTAGCATCCCCGTCCGGGTGCTTGGAAATCCGTTCCTGGCTGGTCAGGGTGGGGGTTCTGGGACGTCGTCACGCGTTGGCGGCGCGCGGCCTGTCCCCGTCCTCGTACTGGTCGAAGAGCGGAGTACGGCCG
>CAMLJW010000409.1 GCA_946480485.1 uncultured Streptomyces sp.
CCCACAGCTGCGGGTCGCCGTACATGAGGGCCTTGGTGTGCTCGTGGTTGCGGGACGGACCGCCCTCCACGAGGTAGCTGGCCAGGGTGAAGGGCGCGCCGGCGAAGCCGATGAGTGGGGTCTCGCCGAGCTCGGCGGTGAGCAGCCCGATCGCCTCGGCGACGTACGAGACGTCCTCCGGCGTCAGATCGCGCAGCTGCGCCAGGTCCGCGCGGGAGCGGATCGGGTTCTCGACGACCGGGCCGACGCCCGGCTTGATGTCGAGGTCGACGCCGATGGCCTTGAGCGGTACGACGATGTCGCTGAAGTAGATCGCCGCGTCCACGTTGTGCCTGCGCACCGGCTGCAGCGTGATCTCCGCGACCAGATCGGGCCGCATACAGGACTCGAGCATGGGGATGCCCTCGCGCACCTTGCGGTACTCGGGCAGCGAACGCCCGGCCTGCCGCATGAACCACACCGGCGTATGCGGCACGCTCTGGCGCCTGCACGCCTTCATGAAGACGGAGTCGTACGTGGCAGTCGGCTGGCCCATCGGGCGGTCGTTGGCACTCACGCCGAAAAGTCTCGCATGCCCCGGGAACACCGGACGCCTGGCCCCGACAGGAGCGCGGGCCACCGCCCGAGGTCGCGTGTTCGTGGGTCAAGATCCGGACAGTGGCCCGGCGCACGGGTGTCTCTCCCTGCGCCAAGGCGTCGTTCCGCTTAATCTTCCCCGCATGGCTGCGGCTCAGGGACGACTGTCGGACGACGCTGGCGGGATGGACGAGGGGAAGGAAGAGGGAGGGGAGCGCAAGGGTGCGGACGACGCGGCCCCGCTGCCGTTTCGTACGGCCGTCGACGCACTCAGGGCCACACAGCCTCGGCCGGAGATCGAACTCGCCCCGACACGACCGCCGCAGCGGCTCGCCCCGTTCGCGTACGCGCTGGAGGCCACGGTCGTCGACGGCGAAGAGGAGCTGGCGGACGGCCGTCTCATCCTCCTCCACGACCCGGCCGGGCACGAGGCCTGGCAGGGGACCTTCCGCCTGGTCACGCTGGTCCGCGCGGAACTGGAACCGGAGATGGCCGCCGACCCGCTGCTCCCCGACGTCTGCTGGTCCTGGCTGACCGGCGCGCTCCAGGCCCGCGGCCTGGCGTACGGCGAGACCGGCGGCACCATCACCCGCGCGAGCTCCCACTACTTCGGCAGCCTGTCGGAACGCCCGTCCGCCTCCCAGATCGAGATCCGCGCCTCCTGGACCCCCCGCGAGGGCCTGGGCGGCGCCCCGGACGCAGCGTCCCACTTCGCCGCATGGTGCGACCTGCTGTGCCAGATCGCGGGCCTGCCCCCGGCCACCCCGGGCGAAACATCGGTGGTGACACTCCCCCAACGCCGGGGCCCGCAGCCCCGCTGACTCCCACCACCTCGGCCCCGGACACGCCGCCCCTTTTCTCGGCCCGGGCAGGCACAGTCCCTCGGCCGCTGTTCCCGGGCCCGGTCCCGGCTCTGCACGGTGCGTCCCAGACCCGGCCCCAGACCCGGCCCCGACCCAGACCCGGCCCCGACCCAGACCCGGCCCTGCGCGGCTTATGCCGAGGCGGCACTGCGGAGCTTGCGTTACACCAGGCCGGCGCCTGCGCGCACCGCCTGCGCGCACCGCCTCCGGGCTGCCCGACGGTGGGCAGCGCAAGGGCGGTTCCTGCCGGACGGCATCGACCGGGCTTCTCTGCCCAGGCTTATCTGCCCGGGCCCCGCCCAGAGGGGCTGGATTTCGCGGCCTGGCTGAGCTCTCGTAGCTCACGCCGACCTCAATCAGCCCGTCCGGGGGGTTCCGGGCCACTCCGAGGGCGTGAACCACCACCTGGCGAGCCGCGGCCGCCGCAGGAGTCCCATCCTCATCGGGCCCCGCCAACCTCTTTATCGATACGACCACTTTCGGCCTCATAACGAAGCGGAGCGAACTCGTTCGATCTTCGAGCGATCGATCGCGCATCCGAATTGCACCGATTGTTACTCACCAAATCGTGATCATTCTCTAAAGGCGGACGGGTTTAATGCCGAAGACCTCTGTGACCTTGAAAGCACGGTTCGTTCCGGCTTCCTCCCCAGAGCCGGTCCCGTCCCGCACCCCAGGAGGCCTGGTGTCCGTTCTCCTCGAGCAGCCCGCAAGCCTGGTCGCCTACCGCCCGAACAAGCCGACCGCGATGGTGGTCGTGGCCGACCCCCGCGTGCGTTCCACCGTCACCCGCCACCTGTGGGCACTCGGTGTGCGCGACGTGATCGAGGCCTCGTCCGTCGCAGAGGCTCGTCCCCGCATCGGCAACCCCCGCGACATCTGCGTCGCGGATGTCCACCTGCCGGATGGTTCCGGCCTGACCCTCCTTTCCGAAACCCGAGCCGCGGGCTGGCCCAACGGTCTGGCCCTTTCCGCCGCCGACGACATCGGCGCCGTACGCAACGCCCTCGCGGGCGGTGTGAAGGGTTACGTCGTCACCGGTACCCGTACGAACATCGGACTCCCCACCCGGCCGGGCGCCGCTCCCATCGGATCGGTCGCCGCCCGTATGCACCGCCGCCCCCCGGGTGCCCCGAGCCACCCGGGCGGCTACCGCGAACTGTCCGGCCGTGAGGTCGAGGTGCTCCGGCTGGTGGCGGAGGGCCAGTCGAACAAGGCCATCGGCGTCTCGATGGGACTGTCCGCGCTGACCGTCAAGAGCCACCTCGCCCGCATCGCCCGCAAGCTCGGCACGGGCGACCGCGCCGGCATGGTGGCGGTGGCCCTGCGGACTGGGATCATCCACTGACATGTACCGGATCAATTCACTGACCTGACTGGTTTACGACCCTCTTACGCCCGTCGACGGAACGTTCCGTCGACGGGCGTTGTCCATACACGGATACCCTTGACAGGTGACCGACGCCCAAGAGACCGCAGCAGACAGCTCACTGCGAACCACCGGAGGCGCCCCTCCGGACGACGTCGAACCGGCGCCGATCCCTTTGCTCGAGCCCCGAGACGGAATCCCGCCCGTGATCGCCGACGAGGCCTCGCTCGCCGAGGTGATCGCCGCGTTCGCCGCCGGGAGCGGTCCCGTCGCCGTCGACGCCGAGCGTGCTTCCGGACACCGCTACGGCCAGCGGGCCTACCTGGTCCAGCTGCGCCGCGAGGGTGCGGGCAGCGCACTCGTCGACCCCGTCGCGTGCCCCGATCTGTCGGGCTTCGGCGAGGCGCTCTGTGGCGTGGAGTGGGTGTTGCACGCCGCCACGCAGGATCTGCCCTGCCTGCGTGAGATAGGGATGGTCCCCAGCCGCCTCTTCGACACCGAGCTGGCCGGACGGCTCGCGGGGTTCCCGCGCGTCGGCCTCGGTGCGATGGTCGAGGGCGTCCTGGGCTTCGTCCTCGAGAAGGGGCACTCCGCGGTCGACTGGTCGACGCGTCCGCTGCCCGAGCCGTGGCTGCGCTATGCCGCGCTCGACGTGGAGTTGCTCGTCGATCTGCGGGACGCGCTGGAGAAGGAGCTCGACCGGCAGGGCAAGCTGGAGTGGGCCCTCCAGGAGTTCGACGCGATCGCCTCGGCGCCCCCGCCGGAGCCGCGCAAGGACCCGTGGCGGCGCACCTCGGGCATGCACAAGGTGCGCCGCCGCCGGCAGATGGCCGTCGTACGGGAGCTGTGGCAGACCCGGGACCGGGTCGCGCGGCGCCGGGACGTCTCGCCGGGCAAGGTGCTCAGCGACGCGGCGATCGTCGAGGCAGCGCTCGCCCTGCCGTCCAACGTGCACGCACTCGCCGCGCTGAACGGCTTCGGTCACCGCGTGGGCCGACGGCAGCTGGAGCAGTGGCAGGCGGCCGTTGAGCGCGCGAAGGCGCTGCCGGACGTTGAGCTGCCGCAGCCCGGCCAGCCGGTGACCGGTCCCCCTCCGCCGCGCGCCTGGGCCGAGAAGGACCCGGCGGCCGCGGCCCGGCTCTTTGCCGCGCGGGCGGCGGTGTCGACCCTCGCGGAGGCCCTGGGCATGCCGCAGGAGAACCTGGTCGCCCCGGATACCGTCCGCCGTATGTGTTGGGAGCCGCCCGCCGCGCCGGACGCCGACTCCGTAACAGCCGCGCTCGCCGGGCACGGGGCGCGGCCCTGGCAGATCGCGCAGGTCGCCCCGGTCCTGGTGGCAGCCCTCACGTCGTCGCCCCCCGCGTGAGGCCGTTGTGGATACGGATTCGGCACGGACGTGCGCGTGCGTTGTTCTGGTGGTCAGGGGCGAGGGCCCGGCTCGGATCCCGTGCCGACGCCGGTGCTGACCCCGAGGGGGCGACCGCACCTCCGAAGGTGTGACCTTCGCCGGCTCCCGGCGGGGGGACTGTGCAGCATGGTTACCCGTAAGTAGCATGAGGGTGAGCGCGCGCTCAGGCGTGTGTGCCGCGCAGCAGTGCCATCCCGCATCTGGAGGAGAGCCATCGTGCCTCGTACCGTCAGGGACGTCGTCTTCGTCGACGGCGTCCGTACCCCGTTCGGCAAGGCGGGCCCGAAGGGCATCTACCACGAGACCCGCGCCGACGACCTCGTCGTGAAGGCGATCCGGGAGCTGCTGCGCCGCAACCCGGGTCTCGACCCGAAGAAGGTCGACGAGGTCGCCGTCGCCGCGACCACGCAGATCGGCGACCAGGGCCTGACCATCGGCCGCACCGCCGGCATCCTGGCCGGGCTGCCGCAGTCCGTCCCCGGTTACGCGATCGACCGCATGTGCGCGGGCGCGCTGACCGCCGTGACGACCACGGCCGGTTCGATCGCCTTCGGCGCGTACGACGCCGTCATCGCCGGTGGTGTCGAGCACATGGGCCGCCACCCGATGGGTGAGGGCGTGGACCCGAACCCGCGGTTTGTGAGCGAGAAGCTGGTCGACGAGTCCGCCCTGTTCATGGGCATGACCGCCGAGAAC
>CAMLJW010000410.1 GCA_946480485.1 uncultured Streptomyces sp.
GGGAGAATCCGAGGGCTTGGGGGAGGTGACCTGCACAAGCGCCGTCAGCGCCGCGAGCACGGCGTCCGCCTCCGCCACCACCCGCTCCGGGGTGACCGACGGATGCCCCGCCCACCAGGCATAGTGCCGGGCAGCGGTGCGCGCCCGGTCCTCGGCGTCGGACGCGTACCCGGCGGCCTCCAGTTGGGTCAGTACGCCTGCCGCCAGCCGGTGGTGCGAGCCGACCGGTGTGACGAGCGCGCAGCCGACGAGTTCCGCGAGCGCCGCGTCCGCGTGCGTGTCCCCGATGAGCGCGGGCAGATGCGCCTGATGCGGCACCTCGCCGCGCAGCGCGACAGCGAACCGCAGGGTGGTGCGCGCCGAGTCGCTGAGCCGGGAGGCGAGCAACGCGGCGGGCGCGGCGACCTCGGCGAGCGACGGCAGCGGCGCGTCGTGGACGTCCTCGGCGTCGAAGCGCGCGTCCACGGGCGCGTCCTCGAGCTCGCCTATCTCGTCGAAGGCGTTCGGGTCGGCGCGCAGCTGGTCGCGCTGCCGCAGCAGCGCACCGGCCTGCACAAAGCGCAGCGGCAAGCCCTCCGACTCGAACCAGAGGTCGCCCGCCCAGTTCGCCTCGTCGTCGGTCAGTACGCGTCCGACGGCCCGCTCGAGCAGTTCGAGCCCGTCGGCGCGGCCGAGGCCGCCCAGGAACACCTCTTCGAGGAGTGAGTCGGCGGACGGCGCGGCGACCTCGGGCGTCGCGGAGATCAGGAAGGCGCACTCGGGTGTCGCGTCGAGCAGCTCGTCGAGCGCGCTGCCGCCGAACTCCACGTCGTCCAGGACTACGACCGCGCCGATCTCACGGACCAGGGCCAGCAGTTCGTCGCCTTTCGGCCGGTACAACGGCGCGCTGTGGACGGCCGCGAAGAGTTCGTGCAGCAGATCGCTCACCGTGCGACGGTGGCCGCTGAGGCGTACAACGCCGTCGGGCGCGAGGTCCGCGCAGTCGTCGGCGAGGGCGTCGAGGAGCGTGGTGCGGCCCGAGCCCGAGGGCCCGGTGAGCCTCACGGAGCGCCCGCGCGCCAGCAGGCGTGCAAGCCGCTCACGCTCCTCCTGGCGCTCCAGGAGCGGCAGTCTGGGCTGCGCCGGCCCGGGGGGTACGGGCGGCCGTGCGGCGCGGTCGAGTTCGGCGCGGTCGTCGGGCGTGAGCTTGGTGGTCCCGCCCGGCCGCTCTCCCGGTGTGCAGAGCTCTATCTCGCTGCCGTCGACGGGATTGACGGTGAGCAGGTAGTCGCCCGACACCAGCTGGACGGTGCGGGCGAGTGCCGGCGTGCGCTGGGCGTTTCCTTGTCCCAGAGCGTGTGTGATCGGATCGCGTGGCGGGCGCCGGCGAGGCTCCTGGCCGTCGTCGTGGCCATCGTCGTCGTGGCCGTACTCTTCGGTTCCCCGGTTCGTCGGGTGCATAGGTCCAAACCCCCCAAAAGCGTCGTGTGCCGAGCCCCTCCCGGCCTTGCTGCACACCGCGCTGTCGCTTCTGGTCCGGTGGCCGCTCGTGGGTTCGTGGAGCAACGGGCAGCCGAACCTTAAACCCTTGCACAGTATTGACGAAGACACGGGGTACCGAGCCGTCCGAGACGTCACAGCATCCCGAGGATTGTGCCACCCTGCTTCTCACACCCTGGGCAGCGACTCCACTCCTATACCGCCCTCGATCGCCAGGATCCGGTGCAGTCGCGTCGCCACCAGCAGGCGCTGCATCTGCGGCGGTACACCGCGCAGCACAAGTCGTCGGCCGCACCGCCCCGCCCGCCGGTGGGCCCCCATGATGACACCGAGCCCGGTGGCGTCCCAGGAGTCCAGCTCTGACAGGTCGAGCACCAGGTCGCCGACTCCGTCGTCGACGGCCGAGTGCAGGACCGTACGGGCGTCCGCCGCGCTGCGGACGTCGAGGCGGCCCCCGACGACCAGCTCGACGTGGTCGCCCCTGATGTGCATATGCGCTCCCCGAGAGTGCGTTTTTCGTACTCAGCGTCTTCGGTACGTCTTCGCGTCCTGCTTGTTTTGCCAGGACTGACTGCCCAACCTGGGCAGAAGTTGCCCTCTGTAAGCGAACCGATACCGAAATCACCCCCGAAGGGTGACGGTGGCGGAGGGTCGACAGAAAGTCAGTACGTGTAGAAGCCCTGCCCGCTCTTGCGGCCGATGTCACCGGCGTCCACCATGCGGCGCATCAATTCCGGAGGGGCGAACTTCTCGTCCTGGGACTCCGTGTAGATGTTGCTCGTCGCGTGCAGGAGGATGTCGACGCCCGTCAAATCGGCGGTGGCGAGCGGCCCCATGGCATGGCCGAAGCCCAGCTTGCAGGCGAGGTCGATGTCCTCGGCGGTGGCGACGCCCGACTCGTACAGCTTGGCCGCCTCGACGACGAGCGCCGAGATGAGCCGCGTCGTGACGAAGCCGGCGACGTCACGGTTGACGACGATGCAGGTCTTGCCGACGGATTCGGCGAACTCCCGTGCGGTGGCGAGGGTTTCGTCGCTCGTCTTGTAGCCTCGTACGAGCTCACACAGCTGCATCATCGGGACCGGCGAGAAGAAGTGGACGCCGACGACGCGCCCCGGACGCTCGGTGGCCGCCGCGATCTTCGTGATCGGGATGGCGGAGGTGTTGGACGCGAGCACGGCCTTGTCCTTCACCAGCTTGTCGAGCGTACGGAAGATCTCGTGCTTGACTTCCAGCTTCTCGAAGACGGCCTCGACGACGATGTCCGCGTCGGCGGCCGCGTCCAGGTCGGTGGTCGGGGTGATGCGCCCCAGAGCCTCTTCGGCCGCGCCGGCATCCAGCTTTCCCTTGCTCACGAACTTGTCGTACGAAGCCCTGATGCCGTCGGTGCCACGGGTCAGCGCCTCATCCGTGACATCCCGCAGGACGACGTCCCAGCCCGCCTGTGCGGATACCTGGGCAATACCGGAACCCATGAGCCCGGCGCCGATGACGGCAAGCTTCCGTGTCACAGTCCGACTCCCCTAACACGCTGTTCATCTGCCTCTCCGGCGGACACTAGCGCTCGTAAGGGGCTGTGTGCCCGGTAAGTAATGCGCGTCACTTCTCAGATGACGGACATCACACCGGCATGGGTCATTCCGCCGTCCACGCGGCGTAGTTGACGACCTTCTCACCCAAAAGTTCCCCCATGTCGTCGAGCAGCGCCAGCACCTCACGGGACACTTCGGCCGGATGCCGCCCGGCGATCATCTCGTGGCCGATGGTGTTCATGACCGCCTGGTGGAGCCGGCCGATGCGCCCGGCCATCAGGCTCGGCACCGGATCCCCGGCATCCGCGCCCGCCTCCTTGCGCGGGGCCGCCCCCAAATCTTGGTGGACCTTCTGCAGGCTCCAGGCGCGGGACCGCAGGGCGGGCGCGTCGTGGATGACGCGCAGAAAGCGGTACGGTCACGGCAGCCCTACCGTGGGGAGTTCCCGCGATACGGCCGAAGGTCCTGGCAAAGGTGCTGCACCAAACCAAGGCCCCACTACGGGATGCGGCAGCGGTCCACACCACCCGCTGGGCGTTGTCGTACGCGCTCGGCACCCTCAACATCCGAACGACGCACGGCACGGGTGACCGACATCCACCGGAGGCAGGTCCACCTTCTCCAACGAGCCGGTGGACACGCCTACATCACGAGGAAGGAGGCCACGCGGGCGTGAAGGCCTCAGGCCGGAATGCCCGTGCGAAACTTCTCATGGTCAATCTGACACGCATCTACACCAGGACCGGCGACCGGGGCACCACCGCCCTCGGCGACATGAGCCGGGTCGCCAAGACCGATCTACGGATCGCGGCGTACGCCGACGCGAACGAGGCGAACGCGGTCATCGGCACAGCGATCGCCCTCGGCGGGGTGGGCGAGGAGGTCGTCAAGGTCCTCACCCGCGTCCAGAACGACCTGTTCGATGTGGGGGCGGACCTGTCCACTCCGGTCGTCGAGAACCCGGAGTTCCCGCCCCTGCGCGTAGAGCAGTTCTACATCGACAAGCTGGAGGCGGACTGCGACCGCTTCCTCGCCGAGCTGGAGAAACTGCGCTCCTTCATCCTCCCCGGAGGCACGCCCGGTGCGGCACTGCTGCACCAGGCGTGCACGGTCGTGCGGCGGGCGGAGCGGTCGACGTGGGCGGCACTGGAGGTCCACGGAGAGGTCATGAACCCGCTCACGGCGACGTATCTGAACCGGCTGTCCGACCTACTGTTCATCCTTGCGCGGACGGCCAACAAGGAGGTCGGGGACGTGCTCTGGGTCCCGGGCGGGGAGCGCTGACCTCTCCCCGACTCCGTACGGGGCGGCCTGCTCCCCGTACGGAGACTTCTTCGGGAACACACACCGTTCAGCCCATCGAAGAAATGCTGCTCGGCATCGGCTGCCACCGCCGCGGCCGGACCGGCGGCACCCAGCAAGGGAGCTGGTGAGCGCCATCAACACCGGCCTCGGGTAGCCGTCAGGCGTCAGGCGACGTTGACCCGCTGTCCGGGCGGGGCTGCCTCCAGCCACGCGAGGAAACCGGTCAGCGCGTCCTCACTCATCGCCAGCTCGAGCCTCGTCCCCCGGTGGATACAGGCGAGCACGATCGCGTCGGAGAGCAGCGCCAGCTCCTCCTCGCCCTCGGGGGTGCGGCGGCCGGCCACCTCGATCGCCGAACGCTCCAGGATGCGGCGCGGGCGCGGGGCGTACGAGAAGATGCGGAACCACTCGATGCGGTCACCGTTGTAGCGCGCGATGCCGTAACCCCAGCCTTTGCCACTGGTGTCGCCCTTCTCCGGGGTGTTCCAGCGGAGGCTGCAGTCGAAGGTGCCGCCGGAGCGCTGGATCATCCTGCGGCGCAGGCCGAAGACGAAGAGCCCGACCGCCACCAGTACGACCACCAACCCGCACA
>CAMLJW010000411.1 GCA_946480485.1 uncultured Streptomyces sp.
TGGAAGGAGACCATGCCGCCGAACGCCTTCATCTGCTTGACGGCGACCTCGTGACCGGGGTGCCCGGGGAGGCCCGGGTACAGAACGCGCGTCACGCGCGCGTGCCGGGTGAGTGTCTCGGCGACCTGGGCGGCGTTCTCACTGTGCCGGTCCATCCGTACGGCGAGCGTCTTGATGCCGCGCAGCACCAGCCAGGAGTCGAAGGGCCCCGCGACCGCGCCCATCGCGTTCTGGTGGTACGCCAGCTCCTCGCCGAGCTCCTGGTCGTTCACGACGAGCGCGCCGCCGACGACGTCCGAGTGGCCGCCCATGTACTTGGTCAGCGAGTGCACCACGACGTCCGCGCCGAGCGCGAGAGGCTGCTGCAGGTAGGGGCTGGCGAAGGTGTTGTCGACGACGAGCCTGGCGCCCGCCTCGCGCGCGATCTGGGCGACCGCGGCGATGTCGGTGATGCCGAGGAGGGGGTTGGACGGCGTCTCCACCCAGACGGCCCTCGTCTTCGGCGTGAGGGCCGCGCGTACCGCCGCCGGATCGCTCGTGTCGGCGACGGACCACTCGACACCCCACCGGGAGACGACCTTCGCGAACAGGCGGAACGTACCGCCGTACGCGTCACTGGGGATGACCACGTGGTCGCCGGGGCTGAGCAGCGTACGCAACAGGCAGTCCTCGGCCGCCAGTCCGGACGCGAACGCGAGGCCGCGGCGACCGCCCTCCAGGGCGGCGAGGTTCTCTTCGAGGGCGGTCCTTGTGGGGTTCGCGCTGCGGCTGTACTCGTAGCCGCCGCGCAGGCCGCCGACGCCGTCCTGCTTGTAGGTCGAGACCTGGTAGATCGGCGTGACGACCGCGCCGGTGAGGGGATCGGCGGCGTTGCCCGCATGGATCGCCGCGGTTTCGAAGTGCTGGCTGATGTGCCTGTCGCTCATGGGCACCGAGGGTAGTGCGCCGGGGGATCTCGTGACGGCGGATGGGCGCGCAGGCGCGTTCGGGGGCTCCCCCGGAACCTCGTTGGGGCCTTTGTCCGTGACCAGGTTGGCCCATGGTCGGACCCGTCTGGTTCGCTTGAGTCATGGAGATTCTCTGGGTCCTGATGGCCCTGGTCATGATGGGCTTCGTGCTCGGGCCGATCGTGATGCGCAGGCGTGCCGGTATCCAGCAGGTCGCCCCCGGCGACCCGGACGCCGCCGACCCGGCGCACTACGGCTTCCTGCGGCAGGAGGAGCTGGACATCCGCATGCCCGGCCCCGACGAGGACCTACTGGAGGTCCTTGACCTCGTGCAGCGCAGCCAGGACTACCGCGCCGCGTCGCAGCTGCTCGCGGGCACCGAGACGGAGGGCGAGCTGCGCTGGCAGCGGGTGCAGGCCTTCGCCGGAGCCGCGTCGCTGGAGCTGCAGCAGCGCCCGGGCGGGGTCAGTGAGTCGCCGGGCGGCCAGTGGCTGCGGGTGTGGCGCACCGAGCAGCCCAAGGACGCGGGCGGCGCGGCCGTGCACGCGGAGTTCCTGGTGCAGCAGGCGTGGCGTACGTCGACGCCTGGGACGGACGAGTTCCGGATCATCATGGAGGAGGCGAAGGCCGCCTGCGGCGAGGCGGCGCTACTCGCTCCGGGTGACCCGGTCCCGTACATCATCGAGCTCTCCGTGGGCCGCGGACTGGCCTATCCGCCGGCGGACTTCGACATGCTCTGGCTGAAGATCCTTGACCGCGCCCACGCGCACATGGGAGCGCATCTGGCGGCACTGCACTACTGGTGCGAGAAGTGGCACGGATCACGCGCGGTGGCGTCCGAATTCGCGGAGGCCGCTGCGGCGCGCGCCCCGCAGGGTTCACTGCTCGCGGCGATGCCGCTGTTCGCGGTCTTCGAGCACCTGCCCGAGGTCCATCTCGTGAGTGGCTTCTACCAGAGCGAGGTCGTCACGAAGGCGGTCCACGGCGCCCTCTTCGCTGTGCAGGCGGCTCGCCCCGACGACCCGATGCTCGCGCACGTCCGCCACCTTCTGGTGTTCTTCCTGGTACGGAGTGAGCGCTGGGCGGAGGCCATGAGCCAGCTGGTGCATGTCGACGGTCACGTGGGGGCGCTGCCGTGGACACTGACGGCGGATCCGGCGGCGGACTACGCGGTGTACCGGGCACTGGCGGTGGCGGGGTACGAGGCGAACGGGGGAAGCCCGGCGACGCTACCGCACTGAGCGGGCGCACAGGCCGTGCCGGCCGCGCGGATGGTCGACTGGAATGCCGGCCGGCGCTCGTACGTTCTTGTCAGTGGACCCCATCGCCGAGGAGACCGCATGTTCCTGCACAGCCGTTCGCCGCAACTGCCTACGCCCGAGCAGGCCCTGTTCGGTCGCCCCGAGCCGACGTTCTCGGTCCCCGAACGGCACGCCGTCCTCGGTAACCCGCTTCTCGGCCCCTACCCCGAGGGCCTGGAGATCTCGGACTTCGGCCTGGGCTGTTTCTGGGGCGCGGAGCGCAAGTTCTGGCAGCTCCCGGCCGGCGTCTGGACGACCCTGGTCGGCTACCAGGGCGGTTTCACCGAGAATCCCACGTACGAGGAGGTCTGCTCGGGCCTGACGGGCCACACGGAAGCGGTCCGAGTGGTCTACGACCCCTCCGTGATCTCGTACGAGCGCCTGCTGAAGCTCTTCTGGGAATCCCACGACCCGACCCAGGGCTTCCGCCAGGGCAACGACGTCGGCACCCAGTACCGCTCCGCGATCTACACCCACACCCCCGCCCAGGCCACCGCCGCCGAATCCTCCCGCACCACCTACCAGAAGGTCCTGACAGACTCCGGCCATGGCACGATCACCACGGAGATCCTCCCGGCAGAGGGGCGCATTTTCTTCCCCGCGGAGGGATACCACCAGCAGTATCTTTCAAGCAGCAAAAACCCGAACGGGTACTGCGGTCTGGGCGGGACGGGGGTCAAGCTAAGTACCCCGTTCGGGACGAACTGGGGAGCTTCATGCCCGACGGGGATCGCTCCTGCTCCGACTGAGGAGTGAAGCTCCGGCCGTCAGTGCACCGCCAATCGGCATGGCCTTCGACATTCTCTGGTTGGCTCACAGCGCCGCACACGCGTGGCGTGTCACTTGCCCGGCCCCAGAGAAGCAGAGCTCCGCCCCACACCCTGGTCCAGAACCCATCGAGGGGCACCCTGTGACGTTCTGGCATCTGATCGTTGAGGGTGACCGGAAAGCGACCTATGGGGAGTTGGGGGTGTCCTGCGGGATCTGCACTCCTTGACAGTGCCGGACGGTCTTGAGCTGCCCCCGTTCGAGCCCTTCGACAAGCAAGAGCTACGGCTCAACCGGGCCGTGATCCCGGAGGATGACAAGGTCTTCCTCAGGAAGCGGTGGCGGGAACTGCGGGACAAGGACGCCGAGTTGCGATTCGAGACTCCCAGGGGTCCGGTGCACGGTGATGCTCACGTGCAGAACCTCATGGTTGACGATCAGGGGCAAGTGATCCTGATCGACTTCGAGGCCTTCTGCTTCGATCACCCTGAGTGGGATCTGATGGTCACCGCGGTTGAGCATCACAGCCTGGGGTGGCAGACCGATGAGCAGTACACCGACTTCGTGGCCGCGTACGGGCGGGACCTGTACGACTGGCCTCGGTACGAGATGCTGCGCGGGCTCCAAGAGTTCGGTATGACCACGTGGCTCATGCAGAACGTGCAGGAAGACGAGCAGACAGCGGCCGAGTACCGCCGGCGTATCGCTGGCTTGCGCAATGACGATGCGCCTCGGGACTGGCGTCCCTGGTAGCCGCTACTCGTCGTCCTCCAGGCGGGCGAGTGCATCGTGCACCTGGTCGTTGAAGGCGGTCACGATTCGGTTCACCGCGTAGCTGCTTACCTCCGCCTGGAAGTCGGTCACGTAGCGCTGGAAGCGTGTCGATTGGAGGGTGTCGCCGCCGTCCAGGGCCAGGCTGGCTGTTGTGACAGCGGCGTCCAACTCGCCGTTCAGTAATGGGCTTTGGGCGAGGACCATGCGGCAGAACCCGAGGGTGCGGGCGTACTTGGGTCGGTGTCGTTCACGGCGCGTTCTGCCTGCTCAACGGACTCTCGGCGCATCTTGAGGTCGCGGAAGCAGTGGCTGAGTTCGCCCATGAGTTCCGCGGAGTCGAAGTAGCTGAGCCATGCCGAATCTTCGGCGGTGTCGGCGCGCTCGAAGTGGCGCTCGGCACGGTCCGCACCGACGCGCAGTTCTTCGAGGATCAGGGGCGGTCGTTCGTACCCGTCGAGTTCGTCATGGGTCACGTTGGTACACCCTCGTAGGGACCGGGGTGTCCTGCCCGATCGGGGCGGCACCCGCGGGTGAGTGGCGGGTCCGGGCAGCATGCACGGGCGCCCGACCGTCAGGATCATGTCGTGATCGCTTCGCCCGGAACCCTTCGGTGTACGTCTCGACGCGACAAGTCGCGGCCTTCCGCCCCGCGTGCGAGTCTGAGTTCTTGACTTCCTCTCCCGCCTAAAGGCGGGGGATTCCAGCGGTCGCCCGCTGGGGTTCCTGCTTCACCGACGACCGCCCCGTCCGGGAGGACTCCCGTTGAGGTCTTACACCGTCTCCACAGGCAGACGCCGCCAGCCCGGCGGCGAGAATGTTGCGAGCCGCGTTCACGTCGCGGTCATGTACCGCGCCGCAGTCACACGTCCAGTCACGGACGTTCAGCGGCATCTTCGCCCGGATCGTGCCGCAGGCCCCGCACAGCTTGCTGGACGGGAACCAGCGGTCGATCACGACGAGTTCGCGCCCGTACCAGGCGCACTTGTACTCCAGCATCATGCGGAGGTCCGTCCAGGCCGCGTCGGAGATGGCGCGCGCGAGCCTGCCGTTCTTCAGCAGGTTGCGGACGGTGAGGTCCTCGATCACGACCGTTTGGTTCTCACGGACGAGACGA
>CAMLJW010000412.1 GCA_946480485.1 uncultured Streptomyces sp.
CCCCGACGAACGTGGTCTTGCCCACGCCGAAGCCACCCGCCACCACGATCTTCGCCGAGGTGGTGGAGCGGGAAGGACCGCCGCTAGAGCTTGCGAAGTCCACTGAGCACCCTTTCGAGCAGTGTCACATCTGGCTGGCCGCCGGCGTTCTCGTCGCCGCCGGGCTGATGAATGGCGACCAGGCCCGCCTCCGCCAAGTCGGCGACGAGAATCCTGGCCACGCCAAGAGGGATGGTGAGCAGGGCCGAGACCTCGGCCACCGACTTGATCTCCCGGCAGAGGTTGCAGATCCGCTGATGCTCGGGCAGCTGGCCCTGCATCTGGTGCGGCTGTGCGGTGGTGTGTACCAGCGCCTCGATGGCGAGCTGGTAGCGGGGCCTGGTGCGGCCGCCCGTCATAGCGTACGGGCGCACCAGGGGGTTGTGCGTGGTCGCGGCGGGCGCCGGTTCCGGGGCGCGTCGCTGCGGTTGCACGGGTTGGATGCGCGGCGCCGGCGGCTGGTCGTACGGCGACGAACCGGGGCCCTGGGGGTCCTGGGGTGCGTACGGCTGATGCCGGTGGCTCGGTGCGGAGGGGAAGTTGTACCGGTTCGGGTTCTGCGGACCGTCAGCCTGGTTTTGGCCCTGGCCAGGACCGTAAGACCAGTTGCCCGAGGACGAACTGCCTGGTGGTGTTGCCACTTTCTCCTCCTCCGACTGTGTCGGACACCCATGACGCTGGACCGCGTCCCGCACTTTACGGCCACGGGACGTGAAAACGCACCGTCTGTCTGTTAGTTGAGCAGGCTCCCTTGGAGCTCCGCGCGCAGATCGGGCGTCAGGACCGTGCCCGTACGGTCCACCAGAAGGGCCATCTCGTACCCGATGAGACCGATGTCCGCTTCCGGATGCGCGAGAACCGCGAGCGACGAACCGTCAGAAATGGACATGATGAAGAGGAATCCTCGCTCCATCTCCACAACTGTCTGGTTCACGCTGCCGCCCTCGAAGATGCGGGACGCGCCCGCGGTCAGCGAGGTAAGCCCCGACGCCACGGCCGCCAGCTGGTCGGCGCGGTCACGCGGGAAACCTTCGGACATCGCCAGAAGGAGTCCGTCGGCGGAGACCACCACGGTGTGAGACACCCCGGGGGTGCTGTCCACGAAATTGGTGATCAACCAGTTCAGGTTCTGCGCCGCCTGGCTCATCGGGCTCACACTAACGCTCCTGGTTGTAGGTGCTGTCAGGACCACTGTGTTGATCTTTAGTGGCCTGGCCGTTCGTGTCACTTCCTGCGTTGCGTCCCCGCTGAACGCCCTGGTGCAGGTTCCTCAGCCTGCCCCGGATGTCCTCAGGGGCGCGGGAGACCTGTGGGCCGCCCTGTGCGGTCGATTCCGCGGTTCCCTCGACGAGGTTGGCCTTGGGTATCCGCAGGGGCAGACCGGAGGAGGTGACCCCGCCCGCCCTCGGCTGCTTCAGTTGTTCGGCGCGCCGCCACCGCTGGTCGTTGGCCGACCGCCAGTCGCTGGTGCCGTTGCTGCTGTTGCCGCCGCTGTCCGTGGAGGCCGGCGCATCCTGGCTCACCGGCTGCCGGCCGTTGGCACCGCCGACGGTGGAGCCGCGGCGCGCAGGCCCGGCGCCGGTCAGCGGGTCGGCGGCGGAGGGGGCCGGTCCCGGACGGTCGAAGCCTACGCCGTCCTGCTCGGCCACGTCAGCGGCCTGCACGGATTCCGTTGCCGGAGCGTAGTCGGAACGGTAGCCGTTCCGGTACTCGTCCTGCTGGGGCCAGTCGTCCTGGTACGACTGCTCTGCGAAGCCTGAGAACCTCTCCGGTGCGGATCCGCGGACCGTCGGCTGGTCCGCCTGGACCGGATCCGCATGGGTGGGTTCCCGGTAACCGCCGTTCGACGGGAGGTACGTCTCGTCGTACGCCGGCTGCTGCTGCTCCCTGTACGCCGTCCGCTGGTCGTACGAGGACTGCTCGGTGTACGCGGCCGGGGTGTTGTCGTACCCGGGTCGCCCGTCGTCGTAGGCGGACCGCTCGGTGCCGTACCCGGGCAGCCCGTCGTCGTACCCGGACTTGCCGTCGTAGCGGCCGCGCTGCTGCGGGTCGAACTCGTCTTGGAAGGACGAGGCTTCGAGGTCAGGCTGGTCCTGCGCCTGGGACTCCTCCAGGGCCGCGCGGCGCCCCTCCCGCATCAGCGAGCGGCCGACGGGGTCCAGCTCGCGTACGTCCTCCGGGACGTCGGCGTAGCGGCTGTCGTCGAAGCCCAGTTCGGCGGCGGTGAGCGGCGACGGGCCCTGGAAGTCCTCGCCCTTGAAGGGCGGCTGCTCCGGGAACATCTGCGAGACGGCGAAGTCGTCGCGCGGGAGCTGCTGTTCGCCGCCACCACCGTGGGTGATGGCGTCGGGGAGCATGACGAGAGAGGTCGTACCGGCCTGCTCGCCGGATGGGCGCAGCTGGACGCGGATGCTGTGCCGGTCGGACAGCCGGCCGACCACGAACAGCCCCATGCGCTGCGAGATCGCGGCGTCCATGGTCGGCGGGTTGGCCAGCTTGTGGTTGATGTCCGCGAAGTCCTCGGCGGTGAGGCCGATGCCCTTGTCGTGGATCTCGATCATCACGCGGCCGTCGGGGAGGCGGGTCGCGGTGACGCGGACCTTGGTCTGCGGGGAGGAGAACGTGGTGGCGTTCTCCAGGAGCTCGGCCAGCAGGTGCACGAGGTCGGTCACGGCGCGGCCGTGGATCTCGGCCTCCGGGATGCCGGAGAGCTCGATGCGCTCGTACTGCTCCACCTCGGAGGAGGCGGCGCGCAGGACGTCGACCAGCGGGACCGGCTGGTCCCAGCGGCGGCCGGGCTCCTCGCCGGCGAGGACGAGGAGGTTCTCGCCGTTGCGGCGCATACGGGTCGCGAGGTGGTCCAGCCGGAAGAGGTTCTCCAGCTGGTCCGGGTCGGCCTCGTTGTTCTCCAGGTCGGTGATCAGGGTCAACTGGCCCTCGATCAGCGACTGGTTGCGGCGCGACAGGTTGGTGAAGATCGCGTTGACGTTGCCCCGCAGCAGGGCCTGCTCGGAGGCCAGCCGTACCGCCTCGCGGTGGACCTGGTCGAAGGCGCGGGCGATCTCGCCGATCTCGTCCGTGGAGGTGATCGGAATGGGCGTGACCCGGGTGTCCACCCGGCCGGGTTCGGTTCGCGAGAGCTGGTCGACCAGCGTCGGCAGACGCTGCTCGGCGACACCGAAGGCGGCGTTGCGCAGCTGGCGCATCGAGTGGCTCATCTGGCGGGCCATGAGGCTGGCGATGATGAAAGCGGCGAGCAGGGCGATGCTGACGATGGCGCCGTTGACGATGGCGTTGCGTTGGGCGTCGGAGGCGATCTGGTCGGCGTGGGCGACGGCCTGCTTGATGAGGCCGGACCCGACCTCGTCGTAGCCGTCGAACTTCGCTGTGGACGCCGCCATCCAGGTCACCGGAGTGATGCCCTGCTCGGCCAGCTGCTTGGGCTGCTTGGCGGCGATGCCCTGGACCATCTTGTCCAGGGCGGGCGGGGTCACGAAGTCCTGGCCGGCGGCCTTTGCCTGGCGCTCGGCCTCTGTGACCTTCTGTTTGCCCTCCGCTTCCTTCTGCGCCATCACGGACTTGAGCTTGTCGGCGTCCTGCTCAGTACCGCCGGAGGCATACTCCTGGACGGCGATGTTCTCCAGGTGGGCGTAGGAGCTGAACGCGACGCGCTGCTGGTTGTGGATGGTCTTGTCGATGCTGGGCCTGACGAGCAGGTGCATACCGATCGAGCGCTGCAGTGAGGCGGCGCCCTTGGCCAGCGCGACGGCGTACACGGTGCGGCCGTAACTGGTGATGTCGCCGGTGCCCGCGCTGAGCTCGTTGGAGAATTCCAGCAGATAGTGCTCGACTTCGGCGTAGCCCTCTTCGGTCTTCACCGGGTTCATCGAGGTCGTGTACGCCGTCTTGCGCAGGTCCGCCAGCTTCGGCTCGGCCTTCTCCAGGAGCGCGAGCCGGCGCTCCAGGCCGTAGCCGGAGGGCATGCCCTCGACGGAGTCGTGGAACGCGGCGGACTTCTCGTCGGTGGCGGCACGGACCTGCTCGATGACCTTGTTGTTCTTGTCGGCTTCGAGCAGCGGCTCGGCGGACAGGTCCCGCTCGTTGAGCAAAGCGGCGGCGTACTCCGAGGCGGAGGCCACGATCTGGGCGATCTTCTCGGCGTCCTGCGCCTGGTTCCAGGTGTCGATCGAGTTCTTCACCTGGAGGCCGCCCATGACGAGGCCGACCACCACGGGTATCAGCAGGATGGCATTCAGTCTGGTCGGTATGCGCCAGTTACGCGGCGAGAGACCGCCGCCGCTGGGCGCGGGTGGAGTCGTCGGCTCCGGGCCGGGCGCGCGTGCGGGTGCCGCTCCGCGCGGCGGCGGGGTGAAGTTGCCCCGTGCCGACGGCTCGGGACCGTTCTTGCTTCGCCTCACTCGACCAGCAACCTCTCGGCGTCGGCACCTACGTTGTGCCGCGTGTGTCCTCCGGCCCTCGACCACCGGGCGGTTCAGGCATTCCAGCACGTCAGCCTGTGCTGCTCCAAACACTCGGGAGTGTGAATTCCGGGCGATGTAAGCGCTAGATAAAACGGTCATAAAGAGCGAGCCCCGTCAAAAGACGGGGCGTTTGTGAGCAGAGCGGCACCAGTCGACCGCGACGCGTGTCGATACCACCGTATTTCTCTGTCGAAACGTTATGAACACCCTGGCCGGCCGTGTCGGAGGACACAGCCGGCCAGGGTGTTTCTACGCCAACTGCCGGGGGCCACGGCCCACTTGGTGTGCTACCGCAGGCGCGCCATCAGGGCGTGCTCCACGAGCGTGATGAGCGCCGACTTG
>CAMLJW010000413.1 GCA_946480485.1 uncultured Streptomyces sp.
CTTCTGTCACCTGTCGTCTCTGCTTCCTGACGGGGCCGGCCGAACTGTCTTTCGGCCGGCCAGTGTATGCAGACCGTTCGATGGCCGTGGGGTTCCTCCGGGTGGCCGTGGAGGGCCGCCGGGCCAGGGGGTCGGAACAACCACCCGCCCCGGCCGGCCGGCCGGCCGAACGTCGTCGGCCCCGCTGTCCGGACCTCATCGGCCCTGGTAGCGTGCCGAACTGGCCCGGGTATTGCCGAGCTCGGCGTAGAGCCGACCTCCCGGACACACGGTGGCGAAGCCGTCCCTGTGCCCGGAGATCACATTCAGTCGCGCATTCGCACCTTTTCGGTAGAGGTTGCCACCGCCCGACTTCAGGTATGTCTCGCCGCGTGGATTCACTCCGAAGATGCCGAGCTTCCACGCCGTGAGCCGGGCGACGGCGTTCACCGCGGCGGCGGGCGGACTGGCCTGGCTGAAGCTGCCGAGGACGGCGATCCCCATGCTGTCGGTGTTGAACCCGAGCGTGTGCGCGCCCATGACCGGCTTGGCGACGCCCCCGGCGCGCCCCTCGTAGATGTTTCCGCACTTGTCGACGAGGAAGTTGTAGCCGATGTCCCGCCAGCCACTGCTCCTGACGTGGTAGCGGTAGATGCTGCGGATGAGGGAAGGGGCTTGCGAGCAGCGGTAGTTGTTGCCCGTGGCGGTGTGGTGCACAAAGGCGGCCTTCACGGTCTTGGTATAGGCGAAGTCCCGCTCGCGCAGCTTCTCGTCGGCGCGCCAGCCGCGGCGGGTGACGATGCGCGGGCGTGGGCCGATGTACGGCTTCACGCGAGGGTCGGCCATCTCCTCGTCGTGGGCCGCGACGAGGCGCTCCGTCGTCTGCTGCCGGCTCAGTGGCGGGATCTCGGTGGCGCCGAGGGGCGCGAGATCCGCGTTGACGGCCGAGGACGCGGCGGACTCGGCGGTCAGCGCGCTGAGGGCCTGGGCTTTGGGTCCGGCGCCCTGGGGCGGGGGCTCGTCGCCGGGCTCGATCAGTTCGAGGCGCAGTCCGCTGGGCAGCACCTCGCCCGCCCCTGCGGTCCCGACCCTCTTGTCCCCCTCATAGCCCTCATGCTCCTGACGCCCCTCGCGCATGCCCGGCTGTACCCGCACTGCCACGCCGTCCGAGTCCCCGACCCACAGCGGCGCCGTGGAGCCGCGCACCCGCCCGGAGGCGCGCTCGGTGGTGTCCGGGTCGGCCGCGTGCTCCCGACTGTGCGTCTCGATGTCCTGCCAGGGGGACCACTTGGTGGTGTTGACCGCGCGCGTACGTACCTGGACGCGGCCGTGCAACTCGGTTTCCGGGTCGTCCCAGACGACACCGACCAGCGAGAAGCGGCGTACGTCGCGCTGGGACACCCCTTGCCCGGCGGGGGCGGCTCTCAGAGTGCGGCCGCCGGGGAGAAAGATGCGCTGTCCGAAGAGGGTGAGGGGGGCGAGCGGGAGCGACTGGGTGCTGCCGGGGATGGCTGGACCGCTGCCCGCCACCGCGGACCGCTCGGTCGCCGCCTCGGCAGCCGCCGGTCTGTCGGCCGTCGTCCCCGAAGCCGCCTCCCCCTGGACAGCCGGCCTCGAGGCAGCCGGCCTCTCGGTCGAGGTCTCGGCCGGCGCGCCGGAGGGCGAGGGCGGCGGGAGGGCGAGGGCGGCCGCGCATGTGACAGCGATCGAGGAAACTAGATATCCACACATACCCCTGATCTTGGACAGAGCCATAGTTACCTGTCCATCCGGCACTTGACGGACCGTCGGGCACAATCGCCCGAACCGGTGGCCGCGTTCCCCCGCCCGGACGGCCGCCCGCGTACGCTTGCGTCCGTGACCGCCGCCGACCGCACCCCTGCCGACCTGCTGCGATCCGCGCTCGCCGCGGACCCCGCGCGCCCCCTGGTGACCTTCTACGACGACGCCACGGGCGAACGTGTCGAACTGTCCGTGGCCACCTTCGCCAATTGGGTGGCCAAGACCGCCAATCTGCTGCAGAACGAGCTGTCCGCCGAGCCCGGCGAGCGGGTCGCCCTGCTGCTGCCCGCGCACTGGCAGACGGCGGTGTGGCTGCTCGCGTGCTCCTCGGTGGGGGTGGTCGCGGATGTCGGGGGCGACGCGGCTGCCGCCGACCATGTCGTCGCCGGGCCGGGGCAGTTCGACACGGGGCTCGCCTGCTCCGGTGACCGGATCGCCCTGTCGCTCGCACCGCTGGGCCGCCGCTTCCCGACTCCGCCCGCCGGGTACGCCGACTACGCGGTCGAGGTGCCCACCCAGGGCGATCACTTCCAGCCGTACGCCCCCGTGGACCCGGAGGCCCCCGCGCTGATCGTGGCCGGTGCGCAGTACACGGGCGCCGAGGTCGTCGAGCGCGCCCGCGCCCACGCCCCTGGGCTCGACCTGACGGGACCCGGCTCACGGCTCCTGTCGGCGCTCCCCTACGACACCTGGGAGGGCCTCAGCGCCGGGCTGTACGCGCCGCTCTCGGTCGGAGGTTCCGTGGTCCTGTGCCGGCATCTGGAGCAGCTTGGCGAGGACGCCCTCGTCAAGCGGATCGAGAGCGAACGGGTGACCGCCACGGCACGCTAGGTGTTCTGTCCACGGAGGTGGGTGACGAGATGCACGGTGGGGTGATCTTGAACCAGGGCCCCCGCGGCCCCCCGCCCCCTTACAGGAGCGCCCCATACCGTCGCACGAGCGACATCACCCGTTCGGCCTACTTCTCCCCTCCGCCCACGGGCCCCACGTGCCCACCCGGGTCATGGTCGTAGGAGCACGACACGCTCATACGCCATGAGGGGTGGACCCAGACGTGAGCGACACCGCGGGCAGTCCCTTGGGAGCGCCCGGGCCGACGGCCGGCGAAGGCGTCCTCGGGCCGGGCGTCGGTGCGTCCCCCACCGGTGCCGGGGTCACGCGGCGACGGCGGCGGTGGCTGCGCTGCACAGCGATCGGTGTCGCCGTCGCCGTGCTCGGGGCCACGGGGGTCGGCTGGGCGGTGTACGAAAAGCTGAACGCCAACATCACCGCTGACGAGGCCGGCGCCGCCGAGCTCGCCCGCTACGAGAAGGAGCGGCCGACCGCTCTGGTGCGGGGCGCCAGGAACATCCTGCTGATCGGGTCGGACTCGCGCGCCGGTGACGGCAACGGCGAGTACGGCCGCAACGTCGGCACCGGGCGCTCCGACACCACGATCCTGCTGCATCTGGCGGCGAACCGGCGCAGCGCGACAGCCGTCTCGCTGCCCCGCGACCTGATGGTGCACGTGCCCGGCTGCCGCCGCCCGGACGGCACCCGCTCCGAGCCGATGTACGGGATGCTCAACCGCGCCTTCCAGACCGGCGGTTCGGCCTGCACGATCCGTACGCTCGAGAAGCTGACCAACATCCGCGTCGACCACCACGTGGTCGTGGACTTCAGCGGTTTCAAGGACATGGTCGACGCGGTCGACGGCGTCCAGGTCTGCCTCAGGGAGCCGATCGACGACCCAGCCGCGAAACTGCGGCTCCCCGCGGGCAAGGTGGAGCTCAACGGCGAACAGGCCCTCGGCTACGTACGCGCCCGCAAGAGCATCGGCAACGGCAGCGACACCGACCGGATGGGCCGCCAGCAGCGATTCCTCGGCGCGCTCGTCAAGAAGGTCCGCGGCAACGACGTACTGCTGAATCCCGTGAAGCTCTATCCGCTGCTCGACGCGGCGACCTCGTCGCTCACCACGGACCCCGCGCTGGCGAACCTGCGGGGCCTGTACGACCTGGTCCGCGGCATGCGCGACATCCCCACCGAACATGTGCGGTTTCTGACGGTCCCCCGGGAGTCGTACACCTACGACGCCAATCGTGACCAGCTCGTGGAACCCGAGGCGAAGGAACTCTTCCAGAGGCTGCGGAGGGACGCCCGGGTGGAAGTCGCGAAGGTGCTTCCGGGGGATTCCGGCGCAAAACGGGGCGATGGGGTGCCGGACGGCGACGAGAAATCTCCCGGAGACAGCGGCGAGGGGAGCGGCACATCGGGCGGAAAACGACTTGACGGACCTTCGTCCGCGTCGAGTCCGGCGCCGACTTTCCGCGGGTACACGGCCGCCGAGGACGCCTGCGGTTAGCTCCCGATCCCCTCTGCGGGTAAAGCACACGCCAAGACAGGGAACACCTGTCCAAGAAATAGGACGGATTGCCCGGTTGTAATACGTGGGATGCGTCACCGGCGTCCCTTGACGCTGATCTGGGCGGATAGTGTGAGCGATCCGGTGCACCCGGCCATGAGGTCGCGCACTGCTGGAACCAGACAGAGCGCCTCTGAAGGGGGGAAGGCGCCGCGTGGCCCCGACGGAGGACTCAGACAACCGTGGACGCGCAAGGCCGTGGGCGGGCGGACAACATCGACCCCGCAGATCAGTGGGTACTCAATCCGAACACCGGCGACTACGAACTGCGACTGCAACCTTCCGCAGAGCAGCCGAAGGCCCCGGGAGCCCGGTCTCGCGGAAGCGGGGCCGCCGGTACGGTCGCGCCCACGCGCGGCCATACCGTGCCGGGACAGGAACGACGCAGGGCGCCGGAGCAGGCGCCTGAGCCGGATGTTCCCGGGCAGCGCAGGCGGCGTCCGCAGCAGGGTCCGCCGGCCAGCCGTCGCAAGGGCCGCCCGAAGCAGTCGAAGGTCAAGAAGGTCCTGGTCTGGACGGGCGGCACGATGGCCTTCCTCCTGGTCGGCGTGAGCGCAGCGGCGTACCTCTACTACGAGCACCTCAACGACAACATCACGTCCGTCCCCGACGACGGCGCCGGCACCGGCGGCTTCAGCAGTGACCGCGCGATCAACATCCTGCTGAT
>CAMLJW010000414.1 GCA_946480485.1 uncultured Streptomyces sp.
CTGCACATCGAGGCCCCGCCGGAATCGCTGGTCGTGTCGGGCGGTCTCTTCCACGGGCTCCAGCTGTGGGTGAACCTGCCGGCCAAGGACAAGATGATGGCTCCGCGCTACCAGGACATCCGCGGCGGCCAGGTGCAACTTCTCACCACGCCGGATGGCGGCGCGCTCGTGCGCGTCATCGCCGGTGAACTGGACGGCCACCAGGGCCCCGGCATCACGCACACGCCGATCACCATGATCCACGCGACCGTCGCGCCCGGTGCCGAGATCACCCTGCCGTGGCGCGAGGACTTCAATGGGCTGGCGTATGTCCTCGCCGGGCGCGGCAGCGTCGGTGGGGAGCATCGACCCGTCCACACCGGGCAGACCGCCGTCTTCGGTACGGGCTCCTCGCTGACCGTCCGCGCGGACGAGCAGCAGGACTCCAACACCCCGGACCTGGAGGTGGTCCTCCTGGGGGGTAGGCCGATCCGAGAACCGATGGCGCACTACGGGCCGTTCGTGATGAACACCCGCGAGGAGCTTCAGCAGGCGTTCGACGACTTCCAGAAGGGACGGCTGGGGACGGTGCCGGCTGTGCACGGTATGTCGGACGGCGGGCTGTAAGCCCTCCTGGGGGAGTACGGGAAAGCCCCGTCCGGCGCAAGCGGACGGGGCGGGTCCCGCCTGCTGCTCAGGGGCTGTCGCGCTCGGTGGTGGCGGCCATGGCCCATCGTCCCGCACCTGTGCGCACGGCGGCCTCGCTGTTGTGCTCTTCTGTTGTCCGCCCGTTCTTCGGTACGGCCCTTGCGGAATTTCCGTCTTTCGGCCCTCCCTGGAGCGCCGCTTCGTCTGACGCGTGGTCAGGTGAAGGGGTGCAGCCCCTGCTTCCCGAAGCCGCCCGACTCCTTCCCGAACCCGTTCGCCGGCTGGCCGCCTGGTGTGTCGTTCTGCTGCTGGTCACCGGGGTGGTGGTGGTAGGCATCCGGCTGTGCGCGGAGTTCAGGACGGCGGTGGTGCCGGTGCTGCTCGCGCTGCTGGGGACGGCGTTGCTGGGGCCGCTGTACCGGCGGCTGGTGAAGGCGAAGGTCAACCGGTCGGTCGCGGCTGCGCTGACATGCACCGCGGTCGTCGCCGTCGTCGGCGGGGCCACGTACATCGTGGTGGCTGCCCTGATCGACTCGGGCGACGAGATCATCTCCTCCCTCAGGCGGGCCGCCGAATCGCTGGCCGAGTACTTCGGGGCGGCCGGCACCTCGCTCGACGATCTGGCGTCCAACGCCAAGGAGTTGCTGAGCAAGTTCGGCGGTACGGCGGCCTCCGGCGTGATCAGCGGGATCAGTGTCGTCGGCGAGGCGATTGCCATGGCAGTCCTCGCGTTGCTGCTCGTCTTCTTCTTCCTGAGGGACTCCCACCGGGTGACCGGGGCGATGCGCGGGCTGACGCCCCGGCACTCGGCCGACAGGATCGAGGCGATGGCGGGGCGCGCGTACCAGGCCGTCGAGGGCTTCATGCGGGGGACGACGTTCATCGCGCTCATCGACGCGATCTGCATCACCGTGGGGCTGCTGATCCTGGGCGTCCCGGGGGCGGTCGGGCTCGGCGCGCTCGTGTTCGTCGGGGCGTACATCCCCTACCTGGGGGCTTTTCTCTCCGGCGCGGTGGCGATCCTGGTGGCCCTCGCCGACCGCGGGTTCGTGATCGCACTGTGGGCACTGGGGGTCGTGCTGGCCGTGCAGGTCCTGGAAGGGCATGTGCTGCAGCCGATGATCCAGAGCCGTATGGTCCGGATGCATCCGGCGGTCGTGATGCTGACGATCACCGCCGGCGCCTCGGTGGCCGGAGTCCTCGGGATGCTGCTGGCCGTGCCGCTGACGGCGGCGGCGTTCGGGGTGGTGGCGGAGCTCAGGGATCGCTACCTCTCGCCCGATGGGCCGACCGCCACGGAATCACCATCCGCGACGAAGTCCCCCGAGTCCCCCGAGCCGCCCGAGTCCTCCGAACCCCCTGACTCCTCCGAACCCCCTGAGCCGCCCGAGCCACCCAAGCCCTGGCGCTCATGAAGCTCGAACCAGATGCTCTTCCCGTCGCCCCGCGGATCCACCCCCCAAGCGTCCGCAAGCAGTTCCATGAGCACCAACCCCCGCCCTGAGGAGGCCAGTTCGCCCGGATGCCGCTTGTGGGGGAAGTCGTCGCTGCCGTCGGTGACCTCGACCCGTATCCGACGGGAACTCGCCGTGCCTATCAGTTCGGCGACGAGCAGAGCGTCGGCGTCGGTGTGCACGAGGACGTTCGTGATCACCTCCGACACCAGGAGCACCGCCGAGTCGACCTGGTCCTCGGAGGTCCAGTCGTGCAGCAGTTCGCGCAGCTGCTGACGGGCGCCCGCGACCCGTTCGGGCTCGGCCTGTGCGACGGTCAGCATGGTGCGTCGTACGGACGGCGCTGTCGTCACGGTGTCGCCGCAGCCGCAGCCCTCGCCCTGCCGGCACAGCAGCAGCAACGCGATGTCGTCCTCGCGGCGGTCCACCAGCGGCCCGGTCATGTGATGGGAGGAGGGCCCGTGCACGGCCTGGACCAGTGCGTCGGCGAGCGCCTCCATGTCGCCTTCGTGGTTCTCCAGGGTCTTGCAAATCCGGCGCCACCCGGTGTCGAGGTCGTGCCCGCCGGTCTCGATGAGCCCGTCCGTGCAGATCAGCATGGTCTCGCCGCGCTCCAGGGCGAGCCGCGTCGTCGGATAGTCGGCGTCCGGCTCGATGCCCAGCGGCGGCCCGCCCGCGGTCGGCCGGGTCAACACCGTCCCGTCGGCCATGCGGACAGCCGGGTCGGGATGCCCGGCGCGGGCGATGTCAAGGACGCCGGTCGCGGGGTCGACCTCCAGGTACAGGCAGGTCGCGAAGCGCAGGTCGGTGACCTCCTCGTCGTACGTGATCCCGTACAGGAACCGGGACGCACGCGACAGTACGGCGTCCGGGCGGTGCCCTTCGGACGCGTACGCTCGCAGGGCTATCCGCAGCTGGCCCATGAGACCGGCGGCGCGTACGTCATGGCCCTGGACGTCGCCGATGACGAGGGCGAACCTGCCACCCGGGAGCGGGATGATGTCGTACCAGTCGCCGCCGACCTGGAGGCCGCCGCCCGTGGGCACATAGCGCGCGGCCACGCTCATGCCGGGAATCTGTGGTCCGAGCGTGGGCAGCATCGAGCGCTGCAGGCCATCGGTCAGTTCCCGCTCGGACTCGGCGACCACTGCGCGCGAGAGGGCCTGCGCCAGCATGCGCGCCACCGTAGTGAGGACGGAGCGCTCGTCGGGCGTGAAGGTGACGGGGTAGGTGAAGGCCGCCATCCACGCGCCCATGGTGCGTCCCGCGGCGATGAGCGGCAGGAACGCCCAGGAGCGCCGGCCCATGCCCTGGGCCAGCCGCCAGGAGGCGGGATAGCGGCCCCGGTAGTCATTCGGCGAGGAGAGATAGACGGCGCGGCCGGTGCGTACGACCTCCGCGGCCGGATAGTCCGTCTCCAGGGACATCGCGGAGAACGGTTGGTCGTCGCCGGGCTGGTGCCCGTGCCGGCCGATCAGCGTCAGCCGGTCGCCCTGCGCGCAGAAGACGGCCAGGCCGTCCGGCGAGAAACCGGGCATCGACAGGCCGGCCGCGACCCGCAGCACCTCCTCCGTGGATTGCGCCTCGGCCAGCGCGCGCCCCGCGTCCAGCAGGAACGCCTCGCGCGAGCGGCGCCAGTCGCCCGTGACAGGTGTGCTCGCTGCGGTGCCCGGCGGCGGCTCTGTGACCTCCTGAAGGGTGCCGACCAGCTCGAACGACGTGGTGCGCGGGTCGACCGTGGGCTTGGAGCGGCTGCGTACGGTACGGATCACCCGCCCCTGATCGTCCATGACGCGTAACCGGGCCTCGGCGAGGGTGCCCTCGGCGACGGCGAGCTGGACGGTCCCGGCGATCTCGTTCCAGTCGACGGGATGAAAACGGGAGCGTGCGCCCGCCTTCGTCAGGCTCGCCGGCTCCGCGGGCAGCCCGAGCAACCGGGCGGCCTCGGCATCGAGGATGACCTTCCCGGCGGCGTCGTCGAAATGCCACATGCCGGTCGCGAGAGCGGCCAGGACGTCCCCCACTGAGGGAAGGGGATCTTCGGTGCGCATTGGGCCACTTTATGGAATGGCGAACCGCGGGTGCCACCGAGAAGGGAGGGCGTTACGGGCCTGCGACGATTGCGGAACGATCAGGGATCGATGCGGGATCGCTCGGAAGATCGATCGGCAATCGACCCGGGATCGACCGGGGTGGTGATCGCGGAACTGTTGCGAACAGCGATCTTGGTGAGGCCGGTACGCTTGGAAGAGTTTCACGTGAAACAGACCCCGATCCGCGAAGACTGGATGAACGACGATGCATCGGTACAGGTCCCACACCTGCGGCGAGCTCCGCGCCTCTGACGTCGGCAGTGACGTCCGGCTGAGCGGCTGGCTGCACAATCGCCGAGACCTGGGCGGCATCCTCTTCATCGATCTGCGCGACCACTACGGCATCACGCAGCTCGTCGCCCGTCCCGGCACGGTCGCGTACGAGGCTCTGGACAAGGTCTCCAAGGAGTCGACGGTCCGAGTCGACGGCAAGGTCGTCTCGCGCGGCGCCGAGAACATCAACCCCGAGCTGCCGACCGGCGAGATCGAGGTAGAGGTGAGCGAGGTCGAGCTGCTAGGCGCGGCCGCTCCGCTGCCCTTCACGATCAACAGCGAGGACGGTGTGAACGAGGAGCGGCGCCTGGAGTACCGCTTCCTGGACCTGCGCCGCGAGCGCATGCAC
>CAMLJW010000415.1 GCA_946480485.1 uncultured Streptomyces sp.
CGAGGACCCAAGGGCGAGGCAGGGTCCCAGGGCCCGTCCGGGCCGTCCGGCCCATCCGGATCACCCGGCGAGGACGGCGCCGACGGCCGCGACGGAGCCGATGGTGTCGGCAAGACCGGTGCGCCTGGCGCGGACGGAGTAGCCGGGCCGCCCGGGCCGCAGGGCGAACCCGGACCCGCCGGCCCGGCTGGACCGCAGGGCGAGCAGGGGCCCGCTGGTAAGGATGGCGTCGACGGACGCGATGGGCAGACCTGCCCTGACGGATACTCGTTGCAGGCCCCGAGCTGGGATCCGGATGCGCTCGTCTGCCGCCGTGATGGCGCACCGCCACCCGACGAGCCCGGCAACGGCAACAGCCCACAAGCCGCAGCACTCGACCCGCACCGCCGCCTGTACGTGTAGGAGGACAGATGCCTGAAGTTGAGGATTCGCCGTTTTGGTTGTCGCCCCGCCCGTTCCTCGAACCCGACCTGCCGCCACCGCCCGTCGACGACACCGACTGACGACGCGGTCCCGTGGCAATCACCTCGGCCCCTCTCGCCTTCGGGCGGGAGGGGCCGTTTTCGAGCGTCTGGGGGTGTAGCAATCGCGGTAATAAAATTACGCCGATTCTTACACCTCTGGTCCCCGCGCGCGCGGGCTGCAACTTTGCGGATCTCCGCAAAGTTTCCAGAGCTCGATCCGCCCCACGCACAGGCGGGGCATGACGAAGGCCCTCGTCCTCGACGATCGCGGCGGGGCCGTTCGGGTGGCACCGCGCGGGCCTGCTTCGGCTCATTGATCCTTGCCGGGGCACACCTTGTGATCGGGGTCCCACCAAACCGGATAGAAGATCCGCGGGCTGTCGCTGGAGAGAACCCCCCAGAGGCGCTCCATGTTGCCGGTGCGGAAGCGGAACAGCTCGTCGAACTCGTCGAGTTGCAGCTCCATCAGCCGGTCCTGGGCCTCCTTGCAAAGGTGATCGCGGGGAATCAGCTTGTGTTTCGGTCCGCGGCGCCGGCCGCCGGTCTGCTGCTGTCGTATCTCCCGCCAAGTAAGGCGTTCCATCTCCGACAGGAAATCCACGATCTTCAACAGTGTTTGATCAGTGATCTTCCACGACCACGAGCCGTTATGGTCGCGGTCCAGCAGGGAGGTCCGCCACACCGGGTGCTGCTCGTCCATCTCGCCGGGCACGCCGACACCCCGGAGGCGACGAGGGGTGCGCTCCGGGGCAGGTGGTACAGCAGCCATGGGGACCCGCTTAGCAGGTCTCTTGTTGTTCCCTCCCACACGCCCCCCTGACGCGGCCGGGTCAGACGCTCTCTGTGTCGTTTCGGCTGGCCAGAGAAGCGTAGAAGGACTGCATCGACGCGGGCGCGATTTCCGCCTCGCAGCGCTCGGTCGGCGGGATGCCGGCCCGAGCTTCCATCCACGGGCGCTCGCTGTGCGTGAGGTCACTGAGCTGCTGGGCCGTGAGCTTCGCGTAGGCGTCGACTACCGCGTCAATTGTGGCCCGCTGGTCGGGGCTGAGGTGAGCGGGGTCACCGGTCGGCCAGTTGTGGATCGTGAACTGGCCGCGGTGTTGCGCATACAGGGCGCGCACCACCGGCCCGTTCGCCCAAGCCTCGATGCGCTCGTTGAACATCGGCTGCTCATCCCAGACGAGGGACCAGGCCTGGGAGTAGTAGCACAGTTTCTGCAGCTTCATTGCGGAAAGCGGCCCTGTCTTCGACAGGATGTAAGCCGCGACGTCGTGCGCGTTTCCCATGGTGCCCCCTTTCGTCTCGTCTCATCCACGGTAGACCAGGCCGCACCCATGTGGGCGACCGGGCGGCGTGGCGAGCGAGACCATCCCCCAGATAGTCCCAGCGTATAGACCGCCTCTGACACCCGTAAGTGGGCGGGAGGGGCCTTTTCGTCATGCCGCTTCGACGATCTCAGCCCGAACAGCGGCAGCCCACTCCGCCACCAGCCGCTCGTACACGCCCCGCTCGGCGTCCGTGAGGCGTACCGAGGGATGCGGCCACAGCGCCCGAATATCCGCATTCACCTCGGCAGCAGACCGCACAAAACCAGGGCGGCGGGGGTCGGGGGACATGCGGACAAGCGTACGGGCAAGGTCTGACACCACGAGAAAGGCCCTCACGGACCGTAATCCGTAAGGGCCTTACCCACGCACACCGCACGGCCGCAGGCGTACCGTTCTGAGTGTCGAAGTCAGAACGGAGTAAGTATGCCCCACCGCACCGACACACCAGGGGACCTCTCCGGTAGCCGCATCCGCGACTACCGACTGGCCCGAGGCCTGACCCAAGAACAACTCGCCGACCAAGCCGGGCTCAGCCTCGGCGTGGTCAAGAAGATCGAGCGCGGCGGAAACGCCCGCCTGGAGACCTATCACGCGCTCGCCCGCGCTCTTCGGGTACGCACGTCCACCCTGTTCGAGCCGACCGGGCCGCACACAACCCGGCGGACGGGTGACAACGCGATCGACCTGATGCCGCTGCGGCAGGCCGTGAGCCCGCCTTTCACCGTTCACGGGCCGCTCGGCGCCGACACGGTCGAGACGGAGCCAGACCTGCGTCATCTGTGGGGCACGGCGCGCAGGGTAGACCAGTCCTATCACCAGGATGACTACGTGCGGGTCTCCGAGTTGCTGCCCTCGCTGGTCCGCTCTGCCAATACGGCGGTAGTCCACTTCGACAGCGGACCGCAGCGAACCGAAGCGTTGAAGTTGCGCGCCGACGTGCTACAGCAGGCCGGTCGCTACCTCACCCAGGTCCGGGCCTACGACCTGGCGCACCTGGCACTGCGGGACGCCATGCGGGACGCGGCGGCGGCCGGTGACCGGCTCAGCAGCGCGGCGGCGGCGTACCTGCAGGGGTGGGCGCTGATCCGGCAGGGGCGCTTGGACGAGGCTGAGCAGCTGGCGACGGCTACGGCTGATGACATTGAGCCGCGGATCTCGCGGGCGTCGCGTGACGAGCTGGGGGTGTGGGGGCGCCTGTTGATGAAGGCCAGCTCGGCGGCGGCGCGGAACAACCGGCCTGTGGAGGCACGGGAGATCCTGCGTTTAGCGCGCACGGCGGGGGCGGCGATCGGTGGGGGAAAGGCCGGGAGCCCGTACCGGTGCGGGGAGTTCAGTGGCAGCTCGGTGGCGTTCCAGGCGATCGAGAATCACATGGTGGCTGAACGACCGACGCGGGTGCTGGGGTTGGCGGCGCGAATCACGGCTGACACAGCGCCTACGTCGAACACGCACAATCGGCATCTGCTGGACGTAGCGCGTGCGCACACGATGCTGCGGCAGGGCAATGAGGCGACGGGCATTTTGTCCACGCTGCAGGATGAGTCGTCGGACTGGCTGCGGCAGCAGCAGATGGCTGCGGACACTTTCCGGGACGTGTTGCGGCTGACCAAACGTCGGGTGACGGCGCGGCAGCGGGAGCTGGCGGCGTTCTTTGGCGTTGCGTAAGGGCTATGGTCCGTAGCCGTTCGGAGCCTCTGGGTTTGCGAACGGCTACGGACCGTGTCTGTTAACGGCCTGCCAGCCTCCGTAGCTTCCAGGTGTGAGACAGATCACCGGGACCGCGGAGGGCGGCAGATGACACACCGGAACCAGCAAACCCTGCAGGAGTCTCCCGTCGTCCTGCCCGACTGGACCCGGCCGCCAGCTCCCCGGCCCGGCTGCGACATGTGCACGGCCCTCGATAAGCAGCGCGCCGAAGCCGAGCAAGCGGGGGACATTCGCCGCGCCACGCTGCTTGAAGTCGACATGCGCAGCCACTCCAGGCACGGACAGGGGGGCGCGTAGTGACCTCCGAGAAGTGGGCCCTCACCCTCGCCTCTGCCCGCCACCGCCGCGCCCCCCACATGTGGCCACCCCCAAGGCAGCAAACCCTGAGAGAAGACCCCGTCATCGACGGCGCCCTCGTCCGCGCCTACGTACTCCCAGAGGACGAACGCACCCGCACCCTGGCCCGCCCCTCGAGGGAGACCCGGTGACGATGACCGAGCAATGGGAACTGGCAGCCTCCCAACGGCTGCTATCCGCCTCCCACTGGCTACTATCCGCACACCCCAAGCCCAACCAGGCCCGAGAGGAATGGTCCTCGGAGGGCGGCCTGGTGTTGCTGCCCTTGGGGACCGTGTTCTCCGCCGTGCGGATCCCAGAGCGCCTGGTGCACGCCGCAGCGGGCAGCGAGGACCCCACGGCCGTGAACGCGTTCCTCGCCGACGCTCTCTTCGAAGGTCCGGTCATCTGCGATCCCCGCGCAAGCCGCTTCTACGCCCTCGTACCCCCCAGCAGCGACATGGAGTGGCCCTACCCAGGAGCGGAACACTTGGGGCACGGAACCTACCTCGGCGTACCCCGACTGGACGCAGTAGACCCGAACCACCACGCCTGGTCGTCCTACTGGTCAGTGCCCATGTCCTCGGCTGACAGGCTGTGCGGGGAAGCCGCCGTCGCGCACCTCGTAGCAGCCGGCAGCCTCCTGACCGCTGAAACGGAGACAGTGTGAACGGCGTCAGCTGGCAGTGGCGCGACGACGGCAGCGGCTACGGCCACATCCGGCTGATAGCCAGCAGCACCACATACACCGCCAAACGGCAAGCATGGCGCGCCTTCTTCCAGCACTCCACGGACTGCGTCGACTGCGGGCACGGCGAGACGCGATGCGAGGAAGCCACGAAGCTACTGAGAGTGTGGCGCCGGCTGCCGTCATAGACCCCCGGACCCGAGCGCGCCCCCGTCTCGCGCCGGGTTCGGAAGGGGGCGGCTGCTCATTCCCCCGAAGAGTGGCTGCC
>CAMLJW010000416.1 GCA_946480485.1 uncultured Streptomyces sp.
GTCATGAACGCCTACCTCGCGGGCCTGGAGAAGGCCAAGGCCAGGGGCCTGGACCTGTCCAAGATCCAGTCCGTGGCGTCCTTCTTCGTCTCCCGCGTCGACACCGAGATCGACAAGCGGATCGACGCGCTCGGCACCGACGCGGCCAAGGCCGCCCGCGGCAAGGCGGGCGTGGCCAACGCGCGGCTCGCCTACCAGGCGTACGAAGAGGTCTTCGCCTCCGACCGCTGGAGCGCACTGGAGAACGCCGGCGCCAACAAACAGCGCCCCCTGTGGGCCTCGACCGGCGTCAAGGACAAGGCCTACAAGCCGACCCTGTACGTCGACGAGCTGGTCGCTCCCAACACGGTGAACACCATGCCGGAGGCCACCCTGGAGGCCACCGAGGACCACGGCCGGATCACGGGCAACACCATCGCCGGTACGTACGAGAAGGCCCGCGCCGACCTCGACGCGGTCGAGAGGCTCGGGATCTCGTACGACGACGTGGTGCGGCTCCTGGAGGACGAGGGCGTCGAGAAGTTCGAGGCGTCCTGGAACGACCTGCTCAAGTCGACCGAGGCGGAGCTCAAGCGCCTCGCCCCCTCGGAGGGCTGACATCTTGGCACCTTTCCCCGTCACGGGAGCGAATCCGCTTCGTGACGCCGCGGACCGACGGCTCCCGCGTATCGCGGGGCCGTCGGGCCTTGTCATTTTTGGCGTCACGGGCGATTTGTCCCGCAAAAAGCTGATGCCTGCAGTTTATGACCTCGCCAACCGCGGTCTGCTGCCGCCGGGCTTCTCGCTCGTCGGCTTCGCCCGCCGCGAGTGGCAGGACGAGGACTTCGCTCAGGAGGTCCACGACGCGGTCAAGGAGCACGCCCGTACGCCGTTCCGCGAGGAGGTCTGGCAGCAGCTCATCCAAGGCATGCGCTTCGTCCAGGGCACCTTCGACGACGACGACGCCTTCGAGCAGCTGAAGGCGACGATCCAGGACCTCGACAAGGCACAGGGCACGGGCGGCAACTTCGCCTTCTACCTCTCCGTACCGCCGAAGTTCTTCCCCAAGGTCGTGCAGCAGCTGAAGAAGCACGGTCTGGCCGACCAGAAGGACGACTCCTGGCGGCGCGCGGTCATCGAAAAGCCGTTCGGACACGACCTGAAGTCAGCCGAGGAGCTCAACGCGATCGTGCACGAGGTCTTCGCCCCGGACCAGGTCTTCCGCATCGACCACTACCTGGGCAAGGAGACGGTCCAGAACATCCTGGCGCTGCGCTTCGCCAACCAGATGTTCGAGCCGCTCTGGAACCGGTCGTTCGTCGACCATGTGCAGATCACGATGGCCGAGGACATCGGCATCGGCGGTCGCGCCGGCTACTACGACGGAATCGGCGCCGCCCGTGACGTCATCCAGAACCACCTGCTGCAGTTGATGGCGCTGACCGCCATGGAGGAGCCGTCCTCCTTCGACGCGGACGCGCTCGCCGCCGAGAAGACCAAGGTCCTCGGCGCGGTGAGGCTACCGAAGGACCTTGGCCGCGACACCGTGCGCGCGCAGTACGCGGCGGGCTGGCAGGGCGGCGAGAAGGCCGTCGGCTACCTCGAGGAAGAGGGCATCGATCCCACGTCGAAGACCGACACGTACGCGGCCATCAAGCTCGGGGTGGACAACCGCCGCTGGGCGGGCGTCCCCTTCTACCTCCGGACCGGCAAGCGCCTCGGCCGCCGCGTCACCGAGATCGCCGTCGTGTTCCAGCGCGCCCCGCACTCCCCCTTCGACCACACGGCGACGGAGGAGCTGGGCCAGAACGCGCTGGTCATCCGCGTGCAGCCGGACGAGGGCGTCACGGTCCGCTTCGGCTCCAAGGTGCCCGGCACCTCCATGGAGGTCCGGGACGTGTCGATGGACTTCGCGTACGGCGAGTCGTTCACGGAGTCCAGCCCGGAGGCGTACGAGCGGCTGATCCTCGACGTCCTGCTCGGCGACGCGAACCTCTTCCCCCGCACCGAGGAGGTCGAGCTGTCCTGGGAGATCCTCGACCCGATCGAGGAGTACTGGAACAGGAACAGCAAGCCCGCGCGGTATCCGGCGGGCACCTGGGGCCCGGTGGAAGCGGACAAGATGCTCGAACGAGATGGACGGAGCTGGCGCCGGCCATGAAGATCGACCTTACGGACACCACGGCCAGCAAGATCAACAAGGCGCTCGTGCAGGGCCGCCGGGCCATCGGCAGCCCCGCAGTCGGCGTGGTGCTCACCCTCGTGATCGTCACCGACGAGGAGAACGCCTACGACGCGCTGAAGGCCGCCAGCGAGGCGTCCCGCGAGCACCCCTCGCGCACCCTGGTGGTCATCAGGCGCGTCTCCCGCTCGCCCCGCGACCGTACGACCTCGCGCCTGGACGCCGAGGTGCGGGTCGGCGCGGACGCGGGCACAGGCGAGACGGTCGTTCTGCGCCTGTACGGCGAGGTGGTCAACCACGCCCAGTCGGTGGTCCTCCCGCTGCTCCTGCCGGACGCGCCGGTCGTCGTCTGGTGGCCGGTGAACGCGCCGCTCGACCCGGCCCAGGACCCGCTGGGCGCGCTCGGTCAGCGCCGGGTCACCGACACGTACGCCGCCGAGCAGCCGGTACGGGAACTCGGCGTCCGCGCCGACGCCTACACTCCCGGCGACACGGACCTGTCGTGGACCCGCATAACGCCCTGGCGTTCCATGCTGGCCGCGGCCCTGGACCAGGTGACCTGCGAGGTCACCGCGGTCGAGGTGGAGGGCGAGGAGTTCAACCCGAGCTGCGAACTGCTCGCGATGTGGCTCGCGGACCGGCTCGACGTCCCGGTGAAGCGCTCGCTGTCCCCCGGGCCCGGTCTCACTGGCGTCCGGATGGCCACGAACCGCGGGCCGATCGTCCTCGACCGCGCCGACGGTTCGCTGGCCACACTCTCCATCCAGGGCCAGCCCGACCGGGCGGTGGCCCTGAAGCGCCGCGAGACGTCCGAGCTGATCGCGGAGGAGCTGCGGCGGCTGGACCCGGACGACACCTACGCGTCGGCGCTGCGGTTCGGGGTGGACCGGCTGGGGGGCGTCACGTCAGGTTCGGTCGCGGGGACTTCCGCCGTTTCCGTCGCGGCTTCCAGGGCCGGAGCATCCGACGCGGGCCTGTTGGCGGACGAGGCTCCTGGAAAGGGACCTTCCGCTGTGGCGGCACCGGTCGAGGAACCCACCGAGGACCCCGTGAAGGAGGCCGCCAAGGCACCGGCCACCACGGCCACACCCGCCGCCCTGGCCAAGAAGGCGGCGACGAAGTGAGCAAGGCACCGCAGCTCGTCGTCCACCGCGACAAGGAGCTGATGGCCCAGGCCGCCGCGGCCCGGCTGATCACGAAGATCGTGGATGCCCAGGCGTCCCGGGGCCATGCCTCGGTCGTGCTCACGGGCGGGCGCAACGGCAACGGTCTGCTCGCGGCGCTCAGTTCGGCCCCGGCACGGGACGCCGTCGACTGGGGCCGTCTCGACCTGTGGTGGGGTGATGAGCGCTTCCTGCCGGAAGGTGATCCGGACCGCAATGTCACCCAGGCCCGCGAGGCGCTCCTCGACTCGGTGCCCCTGGACCCGAAGCGTGTGCACGCCATGCCCGCGTCGGACGGCCCGTACGGCAACGACGCGGACGCCGCGGCGGCTGCGTACGCGGCGCGGCTCGCCGAGGCCGCCGGGCCGGAGAACCACGGCCCGGTCCCCTCCTTCGACGTACTGATGCTCGGCGTAGGCCCGGACACACACGTGGCATCACTCTTCCCGGAGCTCCCCGCGGTCCGTGAGACGGAACGCACGGTGGTGGGCGTGCACGGCGCGCCCAAGCCCCCGCCGACCCGTATCTCCCTGACCCTGCCCGCGATCCGGGCCGCCCGCGAGGTGTGGCTGCTGGCCGCGGGCGAGGACAAGGCGAGGGCCGCGGCCATCGCCCTGTCGGGCGCGGGCGAGGTGCAGGCTCCGGCAGCGGGTGCCTACGGGCGGGCGAGGACGCTGTGGCTCCTGGACGCGGCAGCGGCTTCGCAGCTGCCACGTTCGCTGTATCCGCCGGCTTCACCCTGAGCGCCTGTTCCGCACGCGAACATCAGCACGACGGCGTCCCGTCACCAGAAGGGACGGGGTGACGGGGCCGCCTCGCAGGTCGTCGACGTGCCGGTGCACGCATGTCGGCGCATGCGGTAGCCGGCGACGCCGGTCCGCGACCCCTCAGAGTGCCGCTGTCGCGACGCCTTTGACTTGGCGGCCGCGGTCCCGCGGCCCGAGCCCCTGCCTGAGTCCCCGCACGGACTCAACGCCCACGCATCTGCCGGTACTTGGCGACCAGGGCCCTGGTGGACCCGTCCAGCCCGGGGATGTCCGCGCCCTCGGTCAGCGCGGGCTCGACACGCTTGGCGAGGACCTTGCCGAGCTCGACGCCCCACTGGTCGAAGGAATCGATGTGCCAGATCGCGCCCTGGACGAATACCTTGTGCTCGTAGAGCGCGATCAACTGGCCGAGCACCGACGGAGTCAGCTCGCGCGCGAGGATCGTCGTCGTCGGGTGGCTGCCCTTGAACGTCTTGTGCGGCACAAGCTCCTCGGGCACGCCCTCGGCGCGCACCTCGTCCGGGGTCTTCCCGAAGGCCAGCGCCTGCGTCTGAGCGAAGAAGTTGGCCATCAGCAGGTCGTGCTGGGCCTCCAGCCCCGGCAGCAGATCGGCGACCGGCTCGGCGAAGCCGATGAAGTCGGCCGGGATCAGCTTCGTGCCCTGGTGGATGAGTTGGTAGTAGGCGTGCTGC
>CAMLJW010000417.1 GCA_946480485.1 uncultured Streptomyces sp.
GGATTCGCGCATCATCTGGATGTCAGTGCCGGGCGCTAGACTGGAAGCAGTGTTCGAGGGGGTCGACGGATGGCTCCCTGACCGCGACAGGAGGATGCCCGTGCCCGTTGCCGCACTCCGCCCGCTGCCCACCCAGTCCACATCCAAGAGGGCGGTTCTGCTCGAACTCCCCTACGAGCCCGTCGAGAAGCGCCCGCTTCCGCCGGGACGCACGCGTGGGTGGTACATCACGCACAACCGCCGTCTCAAGGCGATGAGGCTCGCCATCGCTCTTTTGGACTCCGGTGTCTACATGCCCAACCAGGCCCGCGACGAGAAGATCCGCAGCACGGCCGGACTCATCGGAGTCCACCCGCCGTCGGACACGACCTGCCACATGGTCCGAGCGCTGCTGCGCTACGCCCGCTGAGGTCTCCGGCCCGTCTCAGGTGCCGGCCGTGCTTGGCGTGGCCGGCACCTGAGGTGTGGGCGGGGATTCTCTTTCCCCAACCCCACCCCTGCCCGAAACAGGGGGCTGCCCCCCAGGCCCCCACCGGTCGCGCTGCGGCTGCGGGCCGTCCGTGGCCGGTCACGCCCACGCGGCGGAGCCGCACATGTCACAGCCCCGCGCCCCTACGGGGCCGCAGTCGCGAACCCACGGGAGGGAGCCGTGTGCCGGTACGTCATCGCCCGTCGCGACGTACCGGTACACGGCCCCGACCCACCCACCCGGGCGCCGGGACCGTCAGACCAGGTGGGAACGCCCGTTACCGCCGCGAACGCCGCCGCGGGCAGAAGGCCGCTGACCTGGGCTGTCAGGCCTGCCCCGACAGGCCTACCCCAGAGTCGGCGCACCCCAGATCGGGAACCAGCGGCCCAGGTCCCGCTCCACCCGCAGGTCGTTCACGAGTACGGCCCTGACGTGCAACTCCAACGCGCTGTCGCGCCGCTCGCCGCCCCCGGGCAGCGGCGCGAAGGGGTAGAAGGTGCCGCGCTTGTAGAGATAGACGAGCCCGAGCGGCCGCTGCTCGCCGTCCTGGAAGCCGACCACGGAGCACAGGAGCTGGGGCCCGAAGCCGCTGTCCTCCAGGGTGCTGTTGACCGCGTGCAGATCACCGACGAGCGCGGGCAGATCGTCCGGTGCCCGCCGCGAGACCAGCCACGTGTACCCGTAGGCGTCCCGGCTCATCTCCACGGGCGGCCGTGCCCCACGCTCCTGGCCTTGCCCGAGCATCGAAGATCCCCATCGCCCGGCGTCCGTGTCCAGCAGCGCCCGCACTTCCTGTCGTACATCGTCGAAGGCGCCCCCCTCGACCGTCGCGAAGCACACCGCGCCGTGCCCGGTCGGCGTGAACCCGGCCGCCGCCTCGAGGGTGACGGCGGCCGACGGCAGCCCGAAGAGCTGGTCGAGATCGGGCGTCACCGGCTTGCTGCGGCCCAGCAGGATGTCCAGGAACCCCATGCTCAGCCCGCCTTCCCTGAGGTCGGCGCCTCACCCAGCTGGCTGGAGATACGGCCGAGTTGCTCGAGCCGCTGCTCCAGACTCGGGTGGGTCGAGAAGAGCCGCTGGACGCCGGGCGTGGCGCCGAGCGCGGGCGTGAAGTAGAAGGTGTTGAAGGCCTGCGCCGTCCGCAGATCGCGGGTGGGGATCCTGGCGATGTCCCCGTCGAGCTTGGTCAGCGCGGACGCCAGCGCCGAGGGCCGGCCGGTGAGCATGGCTCCGGCGCGGTCGGCGGCCAGTTCCCGGTACCGGGACAGCGACCGGATGAGAACAAAACTGAGCGCGTAGACGGCAGCGGACACCCCCATCACCGCCATGAGCACGACTGCCGTGTTCTGGTCCCTCCGACCTTGCCCGCCGAGCATGTTCGAGTAGAACGTGAACCGCACCACCAGCCCCGCGAGCACCCCGAGGAACGAGGCCACGGTGATCACCGCGACATCGCGGTGCGCCACGTGCGACAGCTCGTGCGAGAGCACACCCTCCAGCTCGGCGGGTTCCAGCCGCCGGAGCAGCCCGGTCGTCACGCAGACCACGGCGTGATCAGAGTTGCGCCCGGTGGCGAAGGCGTTCGGCATCTCCATGTCGGCCACGGCGACGGTGGGTCTGGGCATGTCCGCGGTCGCGCACAGCCGGTCGATCACGCCGTGCAGGTGCGGATACTCCTCGCGCTCGACGACCCGTCCGTGCATCGCGTACAGCGCGATCCGGTCCGAGAACCAGTACTGCGCCCCGAGCAGCGCCGCCGCGATCACCACGACCAGCACCCACGACTTCAGCAGCACGAGCAGCGCCGCGACGAATCCCACATACAGCAGCCCGAGCAGGAACAGCGTGAGCCCCATCCGCATGTTCAGCCGCCGGTCGGGCTGGAAACGGCTCCGCATCACGATCACCCCATCCATCGGGCACCCGTCCCGCCATCCATTGTGCGCCCGACCCCTTCAAGGAACGGAAGCCGTTTGTCCATGATCCTCGTTCGGCCCCTTCCAAGGCAGAGAGGGACGGAGCGGAGGCAAGGAACGACGGAGCCCCGCCACTGCCCGTGAACGTGGTGGCGGGGCTCTGAAGCCGTAGGGCTTTACGCGTCGAGCATGTCGATCACACGTCGACATCAAGGCGACCATGCTCGACGGGCGCGTCCTGCGCTCCCGCAGCCTGACCGGCTTCGACCAGGAGGTATACGCCCTGCTCACGGCCTACCAGATCCTCATCCGGGCCGCCGGGGCCGCCGCCCCCACCCGACCTGGACTGGACATGGACCGGATCAGCTTGAACTGTCCTGCTGACCACCACCGGCGACCTCGTCACGACCGCCACCGGTGCCATCTTGGCTGCCCTTCAGCTTGGCCACCCTGGTCATGAGGTCTTCGGGTGACAGGACGGGCTCATACCAGCACTCCGGGGGCTCCCAGTTGGGGTGGACGGATGCGAGGGTCCCAGTGGCTGGCTTCGCGCTTCCGCCTCTGTTCGGCTGGGTGATGACGATGCTGGACTGGTGACCTCGGCGCTCAGTTGGTTGCCGGATGCGCCACCGCTTGGCTTGCCGCTGGGCTTGGACGGGCTCCAGCCGTCGTCGTCGCCCCAGGCTGAGGCCGAGGAGGGGGTAAGGAGAGTGATGGTCAGCGCTGCTGTGGTCAGGCCAAGAGCGGGGCGAGCCCACGACTTCACTGGCAGCCGCGCTGTGTGGCGGTGACCGAGGTGGTCTGCCAGACGCCGGTGTTGTTCTTGCTGAGCTTGGTCTGGTACAGGACCTGCGCCTTGTCGGCCGGGGTGTTGGTGATCTCGCCGGTCTTCCGGTTCTTGGTGGAGCCCCTGCTCTCGTCCACGCAGTAGAAGAGGGTGCCTGAACCGTCCGTACTGATACGTGTCTGCGGGTTTTACGCCCGCGCCTCGCCCAGGAGTGTCAAGTCCTTCATCGCAAAGCCGCTCACCCACTCCTTGCCTGTGGCGAGGGCGGTGCCCGTGTTGTAGAAGGTCATGGCCTTCGACTCCGGGTCACCTTCGATGATCGCGGACTAGGACCCGAGAAGCTGCTGCCTGCCGTCGTCCAGGATCGCCTGCAGCCTCGGATCGCTGTTCGTCCACCCGGAGAAGGCCACCTGCAAGCTCTTCGGGAGCGTGATCTTCGGACGCTTGACATCGGAGGCCGCCGAGGCGGTGGCCGACGGGCTGTTGCCCTGTACTTCATGCACCCAGAACCTGCCCGTCGTCACCTGAAAGATCACGCCGAGGACACGCTCGGGGCGCTGATCAGCCGCACGTTGGACTTGGCTCCCAGCATCTTCGCCGTACGCCACGTGGCTCAGCAGAAGGGTTGCGACCAGGGTCTTTGCGTCAAGTGATGCTGTCCGGGTGTGTCTGCGTCGCGACAGGCGATCAGACCCCGAAGGGTTCCCGGGTGCGGGACGGGCACCTCTCGGGTCCGTCAGCCAGAAACTGGGCCAAATTTACCGCCGTCGGCAGGAGGCGGGATCTATGAGAGGTGTGGCTGGGAATACACGACCACCGGAACCTGAGGTGCAAACGCGTCCACTGCGGCCTGGAGCCCTTCTGGGTCCAACCGCCAGAAGTTGATGGGACGGCTTGCCAGAAACAGCTCGTAGTCCACATGCGGAACCAGCTTTTCTGCCTTCTCTCGACTGACGCCGCTGTTCATCCCGGGCAAAGCAGGCGCTCCGGGCTTCCGCTGCACTCCGATGTAGTTGATCCCGTTCCCAGCCGTGCGCTGATGCCACACCACGATGGATGTGATGTCGCGCCATGGTACGAAGGCGAGTTGGGCATCGTAACGCGCGGGAGCACCCCCGAGCAGTACTCCTTCCCTGTCGACGCGGAGGGCGACCAGCTTCTTCCATTTCATGCCGCCGAGCAGCTGGAAGGGCGTTCGGATGAAGTGCGCCTCGTAGACGCGTGAGTTCGCATCAGTCATCAGGAAACCTCATGAGTGGCCGTATCGTGCAGGAAAGGTTCGACACCACAACCTACTTCGCGGCGCCAGCCTTCTTCTTATGCTCTTCGTCCTGCACGCGCTGCAGGATCTTGTGGTACTGCGCCCGTGCTGCGTCCAGGGCGTCGTGGATTGCTTTCCTCCGGCCGTTCCATTCCGAACGGAACTTGTCGGCAGCCGGGCCTTGCCAGGCCTCGGTGCCGGACGCCGCGTCCACCGCGTCCAGCGTTTTGTCGATCTCGTTCGCGAACCGTTTCAGGTTATTGAGATCTTTCCTGCACTCTTCGACGCGATCGCTCATCATTACCTCCCCGTGGGCGCCTTCT
>CAMLJW010000418.1 GCA_946480485.1 uncultured Streptomyces sp.
GGACTATCCCGGTTCCGCCTTCGCGTATTTCTGGGCCATGCCTCCTGCGAAGTCGTACAGCACCACCGGTTCGTCACCCACGACCCAGGCGTCATGCCCGGGTGGGACAACGAAGACATCGCCGGGGCCGACTTCTTCCTCGCCGCCCTCGTTCATGCGCACGCGCATCCGTCCCTGGACCACGTAGCCGTTGTGATGGATCTGGCAGCTCTCGGTTCCCGCGATCGGAGCCACGGACTCGGACCAGCGCCAACCGGGCTCGTAGGTTCCCACGGCGAAGTCGAGTCCGGTGAGATGGACGGCTTCAAGGTGGCCCCGGGGGAAATTGCGCCGCTCATCCGGCTTGTCGACCGTCTTGACCTCAATCATGACGGCTCCTTCCGCTGTGGCCTGCACTTTCATGGGTCCCGTAGCCGCCGCCCCGCGCCCGCGACGCCCCTGCGGTCGACACCGGCGCCGGCCAGGCCCCGCCATTCCATCGTCTGCCTGTCCAGTTGGGACCGCCATCCGGGGGCAGCGCAAGGTGGCGACGTCAGCCCTCGGTGACGTTCGCGGTGACAGGGTCCTGCCTCGCCTCCGTGTCCTGCTTCGTCTCCGCGCCCCGCACTTGTATCGAGCACCAATTAGTGGCGCACGGCTCAGTTGTCTCGCCTCAACTCCCTCGCCGGCGCCCACGCCCACCGCGCCGCGACCCGGTCGGGCGACCGCAACGCTGCGCACGCCCTCGGCACCGCCTGACGCCACACCGGCCAGAGGTTCGCCACGGTGCCTCACCTGGATGGTTCGGGGCCCGAGAGGCACGCGGAGAAGTGGAGATGTGAGGATGTCCCCATGAGCAACGTGTACTTCGACATCACCATCGACAACGAGCCCGCCGGGCGGATCGTCTTCAAGCTGTACGACGACGTGGTCCCCAAGACCGCGCGGAACTTTCGTGAGCTGGCCACAGGCGAGCACGGCTTCGGTTACGAGGGTTCCGGGTTCCACCGGGTGATCCCCGACTTCATGCTCCAGGGCGGTGACTTCACACGGGGTGACGGCACCGGCGGCAAGAGCATCTACGGCGAGAAGTTCGCCGACGAGAACTTCCAGCTGAAGCACACCAAGCCGGGTCTGCTGTCCATGGCCAACGCCGGGCCCAACACCAACGGCTCACAGTTCTTCATCACGACGATCGTCACGGACTGGCTGGACGGCAAGCATGTCGTCTTCGGCGAGGTCGTCGAGGGCATGGACGTCGTGAAGGCCGTCGAGGGCCAGGGGTCGCGCTCCGGTGCGACCAGGGTCCCGATCACGATCGCGAAGTCCGGCGTCATCGCCGACCAGTAGTCGACAAGCACCGCACGACCGGGGCCTTCGCCGATTCTCCGGATCGGCGGAGGCCCGACGGCTGACGGGCTGACGCTCCTGGACGGCCCGCGGGGCAGCGGCCCCGGAGCCGCGACCTACTGTTTGTGACCGTGTGTGGCGGCTGCGCAGGCATGGGACGCCCCCCGCCGCAGTGCGGCGCTTCGGCCGGGAGTATATGGGCACATTATGGGAGAAAGTCCATTTACTCCGATTTAAGGGTCCCCAGTGTGGGAGGCTGCTATGCAGACGCAAACCCCGGACCGCTACCGGCTGACCTTCACGGATCGGCGCTCGGGTGCCGGCGTCACGACGGACGAGGTGGTGGTCGAACGGACCGACGCGCTCGGGCCGGGTGACAACCCGGTGTACTGCGACGCCACCGGTATCCTCCGCGCCGAGATCAGTCCGGCGGGGGAGGTACGGATGCTGGCCAGCGGCGGTTACCAGTCGCCCCTCTTCCCCTCCGCCGAACCGCTTCCCTGAGATCGGTAATCCTGTGGAGGACCAGCCCGGGGACACTGTCCCCTCCGCAGCCAGGCACGGAAGGACGCTCAACCAGCCCTCGTTTGTTCCGGCCGCGCCATGCGGTGGCGCCTGAGCCGGAGCGCAGCGCCCCCGACTGAGTGCGCTGCCGCATGGCGCAGGCAACGACAGACAGGAGTGTTACTCGAACCGCGTGGTGTCGCCCGCTCCCCGGCGTACGATCTCGGCCTCGCCGCCGGAGAAGTCGATGACGGTCGTCGGCTCGGTACCGCAGTCCCCGGAGTCGATCACCGCGTCCACCGCATAGTCGAGTCGTTCCTTGATCTCCCAGCCCTGGGTCATCGGTTCCTCCTCGTCGGGCAGGAGCAGGGTGCTGGAGAGCAGCGGTTCACCCAGTTCGGCGAGCAGGGCCTGGGCGACGACGTGATCGGGGATGCGGACTCCTACGGTCTTCTTCTTCGGGTGGAGCAGTTTGCGCGGTACTTCCTTGGTCGCGGGAAGAATGAAGGTGTAACTGCCGGGTGTCGACGCCTTGATGGCGCGGAACACATCCTTGTCGACCTGGACGAACTGGCCGAGTTGCGCGAAGTTCTGGCACACCAGGGTGAAGTGGTGGCGGTCGTCGAGGTGGCGGATCGAACGGATCCGGTCGATGCCGTCGCGACTGCCCAGCCGGCATCCGAGCGCGAAGCAGGAGTCGGTGGGATACACGACCAGGGCGCCCGAGCGGATGCTGTCGGACACCTGGCTGATGGTGCGCTGCTGAGGGTTGTCGGGGTGCACATCGAAGTACTTCGCCATCCACTGAGCCTATGCGGTCTCGGTTGCTCGGTTGCTCGGTTGCTCCGGTGGCGAAGCAGTGCACGCCGAGGTGTGCGTCCGGATCGGTGCGTCGGCGCCGGGCGCCCGGTGCCCGGCGGACGGCCAACGAGCCGCCGGGCACCTGAGCTGGAGGGCGGTCATGCCGCTTGCCGCCCTCGCCGTTCTGGTCGCGGCGCGCCTGGCGTGACGTAGCGCTGCCAAGGCGCCTATTTGCCATATTTTCGTAGCCCTGTGTCTCCTCCCCCCAGGAATGCTGAGGCTTGCCCCGTCATGTCGTACAGAAAGATCAACCGGATGGTCTGCACCGTCACCGTCTTTGTGGCGTCGCTGGCAGGCTGCTCCTCGGACGGCACGCTCCACTCACCCCGGATGCGGACATCGGCTGCAAAGGCGCCCGCCATGGGAGCGCCGGCGCCGCGCGAGGCCCTCGGCGCGGCGCTGGCCAGGGCGCTCCGGCCGGTGCTGCCGGACGACGAGACGCGGCAGTCGGTGGCGGTGCTCCGCCTGGACGAATCCGACAGGAAGATCGAGTCCTACGGGGATGACGAGACGTTCGACACGGCGAGCATCGTCAAGGTCGACATCCTCGCGACACTGCTGCTTCAGGCACAGGAGGAGGAACGCGAGTTGACCGACGAGGAGCGCAGCCACGCCAAGGTGATGATCCAGGAGAGTGGCAACGAGCCGGCGGACGTCCTGTGGCGGGCAATCGGCCGGGCGCCGGGACTGGACGCGGCCAATGAGCAGCTGGGACTGTCCTCGACGCAGGGTGGCCCCGGCGCCCGCTGGGGCCTGACCCAGACGACGGCCAAGGACCAGGTCATGCTGCTGCGTGCGGTGTTCGGCAGTGAGAGCAAGGGGTCTTCCCGTGCGTCCGCTGGCCTGAACCAGGAGTCCCGTGCGTACATCCGAAGACTGATGAGCAGGATCTCGGCAGGCCAGGACTGGGGGGTGTCGGCGCCGGAAGGGTCCCGATGGGCCCTCAAGAACGGTTGGCTGAGGCGCAGCACGACCGGGCTGTGGGACATCAACAGTATCGGACAGGTCACGGTGCACGGGCGCCGCTATCTGATCGCGGTCCTCAGCGGCGACAACGCGTCGATGCGGAGCGGGATCTCACTGGTCGAACGAGCGGTCAAAGCGGCGGTCGGCGCGGTCAGTACCCATGCCTGGCCCAGGCCACGGGTGGAGTGAGCGGCAACCGGGTCAGCGGCGCTTTTGTGGACCGGGTTCCTGGTCGGTGCCTGGAGCTGGTGAGGCAAGTCCAAGGCTGTCCTTGCGCGTGGTGATGTCGTCGAACTGCTGGATGACTTCCGGGACACGGGCTTGTCTGACGGGTTCCGTGCTGAGTTGGTGCTGTGCGCGGAGCAGTTCACCGTAGACGGTTCCGTATGTGCCGCAGAGTTTGATGGATTCCTCGGCGCGATCATGCAGGCCGGCTGCGTATGGGGCCGCGACGGTCAGAGCGGTGAGGCCGGACAGCGTGGAGAGGAGCACCTGTGCGGTGAGGCGGGAACCGTCGGCGATGACCGGCCAGGCGAGGAGGCCTGTGAAGACGCTGAGTGCGGCTGCGGCGCTGTTGTAGAGGCGGATTCTCTGCAGGAGATGAACCGCTTCTCGTGGCATTCTCCTCACCCAGTAGCGGGCTCGTGCCGTGCTGTCCTCGAGCCGCCGTGAGATCGCGGCGACTCCGTGCAGCCCACGGGCTGGTTTTGTAAACCGCCTGACAAATGTCAATAGCACGATCATGGCACTCCCGCACTCGCCCGTTGGTGTTTCCACAGTGACGTCGGTTGATCGAATATTCCGGTGTCAACGCGCATATGGTCGGTAAATAGTCCGTGAGGAGTAATCGCGTCTCGTGCGGTGATTTTCGGGTGTGGTAAGGCGCTCCGGAGCCGGGCATATCTCCGGCGCAATAATGAGCCGACCCCGCCGGGGGGCAGATGAGCAGCGCGTGCCCGGGTGTTTGTGCGATCATTGGTGAGATGAAGGCTATTATGGACTGACACATGCAGGCGCATACCCCTGCGCCGGTACCCCGGCCCGATTACGGCGGGCCGGGGTACTGACGCTTCTCTACGGGGCAGTCGCTGTCG
>CAMLJW010000419.1 GCA_946480485.1 uncultured Streptomyces sp.
GGCGGTGGACGTGCTGAGCAACACGTCCGAGGGCACGGTCGTCGTGATCGGTGACTCACTCACCGACGGCGTGACCTCCGGCGTGGGCGAGAACCGGCGCTGGACGGACGTTCTCGGCGACCGGCTGCGCGAGAGCCCGGACGCGCCCCGCTACAGCGTCGTCAACCAGGGCATCAGCGGCAACCGCGTGCTCCGCAACGGCCTCGGCCGCCCCGCCGAGAACCCGAGCGGCCTGACCCGCTTCGACCGCGACGTGCTCGGCCGCACCAACGTCAAGGCCGTCGTCGTGGTGCTCGGCGTCAACGACATCCTGCGCACCCCGCACCAGACCGATGCCACCGAGATCACCGCCGGGCTGCTCGCCCTGAAGGAGCGGTCCCACGCGCGCGGCCTGCGGGTCGTCGGCGCGACCCTCATGCCGTTCCAGGGCCACCGCGGCTACCGGCCCCACCTCGAAGCCACCCGCCAGGCCGTCAACGCCCGGATCCGCTCCGGCAAGGTCTTCGACGACTACGTCGACTTCGACAAGGCCCTCCGCGACCCCTACAACCCCCGGCGCCTCCGCTCCGACTACGACTCGGGCGACCACCTCCACCCCAGCGACCGGGGGTACGAGCTGATGGCCGACACCTTCGACCTGGACATGCTGAAGGGGGCGGCGTCGGCGGGGCTGTGACACCGGCACCGGAAGCTGTGACACCGGCACGGAGCGGGGCCTCGGCCTCACCGGATCGGCCCGCCCCGCCCCGACCTGACCGCACTTGGCTGGGCCCTGACCTCGGCCCTAGTCCCGGCGGTTCCCCCGGCGCTGCTCACGTTCGTCGCGTCGCGCCTGGCGGCGCTCCTCGCGGTCCTCCCGCTGCCAGCGGAGCAGCTCGCCGTGCTGGTCCATGACGTCGCTGTGCATGTCGTGCGCCTGGTCCAGGGCATCCCGGTGGGCCGAGTGGCCTTCGGTCAGGGCCTCGCGCCGGGAAGCGCCCAGCTCCTCCTGGCAGGCAGCCCTCCGCTCCAGCTTCTCCTGCCGGCGCTCCTCCTTCAGGCGCAGCCGCTCGGCCCTCGTCAGCTTGCGTTCGACGCCCACGCCGCCCCAGAGGGCGAAGCCCGTAACGATCACGCGGGGGCGCCGGGCTCGCCGGGCACGCCCTCCTCGCGGTGGTCGAAGCCGCCCATGATGCCGAGGCCGCGGACGACGACCTCGACGCCGGGCTCCACGACGACCTGCATGCCGCCCATGATCGCGACGCAGTTGACGACGACCTCGCGGTCCGTGAAGTCCGCCTCGCGCAGGTCGATGGTGCCGCCGCCCCAGAACGCGAAGGAGTTGAAGCGCTTCGGCATGGTCCAGCGCCCCTTGCGCTCGAACCCCGACATGATCGCCACGCCCCACCGGGAGGAGCCCTCCCCGCCCACGATCCGGCCCGCCCAGTCACTGCCGGTCCCGGAGGGCTGCTTGACCATCGACACGGCAGGGGGAACGGTGGTCGTGCAGCCTACGAGGTTGCCTTCTCCGCGTACATGCGGCTGATGACCGCCTCGATGTCCGGTTCCCGCACCGACAGGTCCACCAGCGGATACTCGGCCGCGATCCGCGCCACGAGCGGCGCCGCCGACTCGGAGGCCGGGAAGGCGAGCCACTGCCGCGGCCCCTCGACCCTCACCACCCGCGCCAGGTCGACCTCGATGGGCGGAAGTTCCCGCTCCAGGTCCACCACCAGCGTCCGCTCACTGTCGCCGATCTCGTGCAGCCCGGTGAGCGGGCCGTCGTACACGAGTCGCCCGTGGTCGATGACCATCACGCGGCGGCACAGCTGCTCGATGTCCGACAGGTCGTGAGTGGTGAGCAGCACGGTCGTCGACCGCTCGGCGTTCAGGTCCCGCAGGAACTCCCTGACCCTGGCCTTCGAGATCACGTCGAGCCCGATCGTCGGCTCGTCGAGATACAGCACCTCCGGATCGTGCAGCAGCGCCGCCGCGATGTCCCCGCGCATCCGCTGGCCGAGCGAGAGCTGCCGGACGGGGACGTCCAACAGGGCGCCCAGATCGAGGAGTTCGACGCACCGGTCGAGGTTCTCGCGGTAACGGGCGTCAGGGATACGGTACATACGGTGCATCAGCCGGTACGAGTCGATCAGCGGAAGGTCCCACCACAGCGTCGTACGCTGCCCGAACACCACCCCGATCCGCTGGGCGAGCCGAGTGCGCTCGCGGGAGGGGTCGATGCCCGCGACCCGCAGTCGGCCGCCGCTCGGCGTCAGAATCCCGGTCAGCATCTTGATGGTGGTGGACTTCCCCGCGCCGTTCGGGCCGATGTAACCGACCATCTCGCCACGAGCCACGGTGAAGGAGATCGAGTCGACCGCCCTCACCTCGTACCGCTCACCGCGCAGGAAACCGGTCTTCTTCCGTACGCCGAAGACCTTCTCCACCCGGTCGAGTTCGATGAAGGCACGGTCACGATCACGGTCACTGTCATCACGGTCACGGTCGAGTTCGATGACGTCACGGTCCACTTCGGCTAGCTCCCTGTGCTGCGGTACGAACGAAGTCCCACACGCCAGGCCACCCCCGCGAGCGCGCAGCAGCCTGCCGCGATCAGCGGCGGCGCGAACGCCACCCACTGCGGCAGATCCAGCGGATACGGCCGCCCCAGCACGTACAGCGCGGGCAGCCAGTTGACGAAGGCCAGCGGCAGCACGAACGTCACCCCGCGCACCAGGTCCTTCGCGAAGACGGTCGGCGGGTACCGCAGAAGCGTATTGCCGCCGTACGTGAAGGAGTTCTGCAACTCGGACGCGTCCTGCGCCACGAACTGGAAGGCCGCGCCCGCCACGAACACCGCCCCGAAGATCGCCGCCCCGCTGAGCAGCATCAGCGGCATCATCAGCACCTTGAGCGGAGTCCAGGAGATGTCCAGCACGGCGACGGCGTACCCGAGGACGAGCAGCCCCTGCGTGATCCGGCCCAGCCGGCGCAGCGCGAAGCGGTCGGCGGCGACCTGGGCGAGGACAGGGGCGGGGCGCACGAGGAGGGTGTCGAAGGTACCGTCGCGGATCCGCCGCCCGAGCCGGTCCATCGAGCCCAGCGCCAGGTCCGTGAGCCCGAAGGCGGTTCCCGCGACGCCGTACAGGAGGGCGACCTCGGGCAGCGTATAGCCGCCCAGCTCGTCGACCTGCGAGAACATCAGCAGGATCGCGGCGAAGTCGAGCGCGGTCGCCGCGAAGTTGCCGACGGCGGTCATCGCGAAGGACGCACGGTACGCCATCGTGGAGCGGACCCACATCGCGGTGATCAGGCGGTAGGCGCGCAGACCCTCCACCAGACGACTCGTCTCAGCCACGCCGGACTCGGTCTCAACCACCCTTGACCACCACCCGAGTGGCCTCAGCCACCCTGACCACCGCCCGAGTCGCCTCAGCCACCCTGGACCACCACCCTCCGCGTCGCCGCCGACTGGAGCAGCCGCCCGACCGCGAGCAGCCCGACGGCCCACGCGGCCTGGAACGCGTACGCACCCATCAGGTCGAACCCCGTGTGCCTGCCGAGGAACACGTCCGCCGGCACCTGCAGCAGCGCCGACCAGGGCAGGGCACGGGCGATCTCACCGAGCACGCCGGGGAAGACGTTCAGCGGGAGCACCATCCCGGAGAAGAAGGTCCCGGCCAGCCACGCGATCTGCGCCACGCCCGCGCCGTCGAGCAGCCAGAACGCGGACAGGACGACCAGGTAGCGGATCGAGTAGCTCACGAGGACGCCGAGCAGTACGGCGAACAGGAAGGCCAGCCAGATCGCCGGGCTCGTGGGCAGAACCAGGTCGAAGGCCAGCGACCCGAAGACCATCGGCACCAAACCCCGCCCGACCAGATGGAAGGCGGCCCGGCCGAGGTCCACAGCCAGCCACCACACCTGCAGATCCGCGGGCCGGTACAGGTCGATGGCGATGTCCCCGGTGCGGATCCGCTCGATCAGCTCGTCCTCGAATCCGCCGCCGCTCATCGCCGCCACCGCCATGTGCAGGGCCTGCGTGAGCCACACATACGTCAACGCCTGCGCCTGGTCGTACCCCCCGAGGTGTGGTCTCTCATTCCACAACGCCATGTAGGTGTACGCCAGGATGAACCCGAAGACGGTGTTGGTGAACACCCCCGCCGCGGTCGCCACCCGATAGGTCGCGTAGCGCCTGAATCCCCCCACCGCGACGGCCGCGTACAACCGTCCTGTGCCCACGCGAGGCTCCTCTCAGGCGTTCCGAACCAAAGCGCAGGAGCCTAGCCGCGAGGTCACGCCCCGTGCCAGGCATTTTCTCCGCGCGACGCGTGCCACGTCTCGGAAACGGAACGCAGGTGCGACAGTCTCCACAGAGGACCAGCAGGTATGCGAGGGCGTACGAGAACGTACGAGGCGAAACGGGAGTCCGGCACACATGAACGACCAGCCGCAGCCGCAGACGCAGCAGCCGAGCAAGGGCTGGGCACGGAGGCAGCCCGCACCCGCTCCCGGACCGGTAACCGGCCTTGGCCCCGCACCCATCGCGGCATCGGGCTTCATGCGCCCCATGCGCTCCAAGCGCCCCAGGTATCCAAGGCACCTCAAACGCACCGGTTGGCGCCGACTCATCCCCACCTGGCGGATGGTGCTCGGCACCTTCCTCGGCGGACTCCTCCTGCTGATCGGCCTGTTCGCGCTCGGCTACCACCTGGTCAATATCCCGTCGGCGAACGTGGCCGCCACCCAGCAGAGCAACGTCTACC
>CAMLJW010000420.1 GCA_946480485.1 uncultured Streptomyces sp.
GCCCGGCGCTGCCCCCGTACCGCCCCCGGCTCCCGTACCCACGCCCTACGGGCAGCCGGGCGGGCAGCAGCCTCCGCACGGCCAGGGTGCCGGCCCGAGCGCGCCGTTGCCCCCCGGCTACACGCAGCCCCAGGCACTTCAGGCCCCGGCCCCGCCCCCTGGCTACGGCCAGCAGGCCCCGCCTCCGGGGTACGGCCAGCAGCAGCCGTCCGGCCAGGTCCCCGGCCAGCCTGGCGCGCCCGGTGCTCCGGGTGCGGCTTCCCCGTACGGGATGCCGCAGGGCGCCCCCCAGGGGGGTGCCGGTGTCGCCGCGGCGCTTCAGTCGTACAAGGAGGCGCCCACCGGGCAGCGCTGGACCCCGCAGAACAAGAAGATCGTCCGCGTCGACCTCGGCATCGGCGACCAGCCGGTGCTGGCCCGTCAGGGCAGCATGGTGCTCTACCAGGGCAAGGTCGAATTCAGTTACAAGGGCGCCGGATTCTCCGGCCGGATCGTGGGCAACGCGACCGGTCAGGAGATGCAGTTGATGCGCTGTTCGGGCCGCGGCCAGGTGTTCCTCGCCGAGAACTCCGCGATGCTGCACCCCATCGAGCTGCAGGGCGACGCCGTCTGCGTCTCCGCGGAGAACGTCCTCGCGTTCGATGAGACGCTGCAGTACGAAGTGCGCCGCATCGAAGGACACGGCATCCCCGGAGGCGCGCTCTTCACGATGCAGTTCCAGGGGACCGGCACGATCGTCGTCAAGACGCGCGGCGTGCCGGTGGTGCTGCCGGTCACGCCGACGACGTTCGCCGACTGCAACGCCGTCGTCGCGTGGTCGGCTGCCTCCCAGGTGATCGTCTCCAGCCAGGTGCGGCTGCGCCGCAACGCCTACCCGGGTGACACCGGGGAGAGTGTGAACCTGCAGTTCCGCGGTGCGCCCGGCAATTTCATCGTCGTCCAGCCGTACGAGGTCTGAGGGAGCCCATCACATGAACCAGCAGCTCGCGGGCTTCGCCCCGGCACCGGTTGCCGCCCGCATGGAGAATCACGGCAACCACATGCTCAAGGTCGCCATGCAGACCGGAAACGACCTCCTCGCGCGCGTGGGGTCGATGGTCGCCTACGAAGGGTTCGTCCAGTACGAGCCGAACCCGCCGGCCGTGCGTCAGATCGCGCGGGACTGGGCCACCGGCGAGGGCGCACCCCTCATGAAGTGCTCCGGAGACGGCCTGCTCTACCTCTCCGACTACGGTGCGAACGTCGTCGTCATCAACCTCAACGGCGACGGGATCTCCGTCAACGCCACCAACCTGCTCGCGTTCGACGCGCACCTCCAATGGGGCGTCGAACGCGTCAAGGGACTGGCGAAGTTCGCCGGGCAGGGCCTGTGGAACACGAAGATCTCCGGGCAGGGCTGGGTCGCGCTGACCTCCCGGGGCAAGCCCATCGTCGTCGACTGCGGCGGCGGCGAGGACGAGACGTACGTAGACCCGGACGCACTAGTCGCCTGGTCCCCGAACCTCAAGGTGAAGGGCAAGCGCAGCTTCAGGGCGCAGTCGCTGATCGGACGGGGCAGCGGAGAGGCGTACCAGATGGCGTTCTCCGGACAGGGCATCGTCGTCGTCCAGCCCAGTGAGGACAGCACCGACCGCCTCCGAGTCCGGGGCTGAGGGGGAGCGAGACACCATGCAGAGCCCGCTTTTCGCCTACAACGAGCAGCAGTCCCAGGAGCGTTACAGTCTGCAGAACAAGCAGATGCTGCGCGTCGTCCTGGAGGGCCACGACGACGTGCTCGCCCGCAAGGGCACCATGGTCGCCTACCAGGGGCTGGTGGAGTACGACGCCGAGTTCCAGAACTCCGGTCAGCAGCGCTCGCGCGCGCACACCGGAGAGGGCCTCGACCTGATGCGCTGTCACGGGCAGGGCACGGTCTACCTGGCCAACCTTGCCCAGCACATCCATGTGGTGGACGTGGACCAGGACGGCCTCACCGTGGACAGCAGTTACGTCCTGGCGATGGACTCCTCGCTGCACCACGACGTGATCGCCGTGGACAGCCAGTACGGCATCTCCGGTTCGGGCAAGTACCAGCTCAACATCTCCGGGCGGGGCAAGGTCGCCCTGATGACCTCGGGGATGCCGCTGATGATGCAGGTCACGCCGGACCGGTATGTCAACTGCGACGCCGACGCCATCGTCGCCTGGTCCACAAGCCTGCGGGTGCAGTTGCAGGCCCAGACGCATTCCTCCGGAGTGTGGCGGCGCCGCGGCAACACCGGTGAAGGCTGGGAACTCAGCTTCATGGGCACGGGTTACGCGCTCGTCCAGCCCAGCGAGCTGCTGCCCCCGCAGAACGCCGTGATCGGCCGGGGCGTACGCGCCCAGTACGGCACGGGGCAGCACGGCGCCCACGGTCAGAACCAGGGCAACGTCTGGAGCTGAGCGCTGCGCGGGAAGTGCGGTACGACAACCTGCGCCCCACCTTCGCCGAGTCCGCTCAGCCGTTTCAGGAGCGAATATGTAAGGGGCGGCCGCGAGAGCAGCCGCCCCTTACACATGCAGAGACGTACACCTTCACAGCGTGGCCCGCGTCGCATCGAGGAGTCGTACGACGGAGTCGTCCGCCACGTCCGCCACCTCGTCGTAGGCGAACCAGCGCAAGTCGAGCGACTCGTCGCTGATCTCCGCGACGGCCCCGGTCGGGGCCAGCGCCGCGTACTGAACATCGAGGTGCCAGGCGCAGGGCGTGTGGTGCCGGTCAAGGCGCACCGGTCCGCCACGCAGTAGGGCCAGACCCTGGATGCCCGACTCCTCGGCGGCCTCCCGCAGCGCGGACGCCGCCAGCAACTCGTCCTCCGGCTCGCAGTGGCCGCCCATCTGCAGCCACATACGCATCTTCTTGTGGAGGGTCAGCAGCACACGCCCCCGCTCCGGGTCGATGACCAGGGCGCTCGCTGTGATGTGCCCGGACTCACAGGCCTTCCACATGCCGTCCGGATGAGCCGCCAGGTGGTCCAGATACGCCTGGCGCAACTCCTCCTGGCCCTCGTAGTTCTTCAGTACGCGGACCGCGTTGTCATGGAGGCTCACTCGGCGTCGTCGCCCTTGTCGTCCCGCTTGACGTCGTTTTTGTCGTCGTCCTTCCTCAGGTTCTTCCCGGCGGAGCCGTTCGCGGCCTCCCCGAGCATCTTGTCCAGTTCGGAGAAGTCCAGCTGCTCGCGGTGTACGAAGCCGTCCGGGTCGTCCAGGTCGGAGGCAGTCGGCAGCATGTCCGGGTGCGCCCACAGGGCGTCCCGGCCGTCGACACCGCGCGCGTCCGTGAGCGAGGCCCACAGCCGCGAGGCGTCCCGCAGCCGACGCGGGCGCAGCTCGAGGCCGATCAGCGTGGCGAAGGTCTGCTCGGCCGGACCGCCGGAGGCGCGGCGGCGGCGCAGCGTCTCGCGCAGCGCGTCCGCGGACGACAGCCGCGGCTTGGCGGCCGCGTGCACGACCGCGTCCACCCAGCCCTCGACGAGCGCCAGTGCCGTCTCCAGACGAGCCAGCGCTGCCTTCTGGGCCGGGGTGTCCTCCGGCTGGAACATGCCCTGCTGGAGCGCGTCCTGCAGCTGCTCCGGGTTGGACGGGTCGAGCTGGCCGACCACGTCCTCCAGCTTCGCCGTGTCCACCTTGATCCCGCGCGCGTAGCCCTCGACCGCCCCGAACAGGTGCGAGCGCAGCCATGGCACGTGCGCGAACAGGCGCTGATGGGCGGCCTCGCGCAGGGCGAGATAGAGCCGCACCTCTTCCTTCGGTACGCCGAGGTCCTTGCCGAACGCCTCGACGTTCACCGGAAGCAGCGCGGCCCTGCCGGCCGGGCCGAGCGGCAGCCCGATGTCCGTCGAGCCGACGACCTCGCCCGCGAGCACGCCCACGGCCTGACCGATCTGCGTACCGAACATGGCGCCGCCCATGGAGCGCATCATCCCGATGAGCGGGCCCGCCATGGCCTGCATCTCCTCGGGGAGGACGTCGCCCATGGCAGCGCCGACGCGCTCGGCGACCGGGTCGACGAGCTCCTTCCACACCGGGAGGGTCGCCTCGACCCACTCCGCGCGGCTCCAGGCCACCGCGGCGCCGGCGCCGGACGACAGGGACGTCGCGTCGTCCAGCCACAGGTCGGCCAGACGCACGGCATCCTCGACCCCGGAGCGCTCGGCAGGGCCGATGCTCGAATCCTTGGTGCCGTCAGGGGTGCCCTGGGAGACCGTCTGACGGGCGATCTGCTTGGCCATGTCCCAGTTCACCGGACCGCCCTCGTAAGAGAGCATCTGGCCCAGCTGCTGGAACGCGGCGCCCAGGTCGTTGGGGTTCAGTGAACCGAACATGGCAGCGAGCGGGTTGTCGGCTCCAGGGCCGCCAGGACCTCCGGGCAACCCGAAACCGAACGGGTTGGCAGGTCCCTGACCACCACCGCTCTCCTGGTCCTTCTCCTTGCCCTCGTCGCCGTTCTCCGGCTCCTCCGGCGGAAGGCCGAATCCGAATGGGGTGTCACTCACGGGATTCCTCGGCTGTTAAGGCCGCCGGTTCTTTTTGCCGGCGGCTGCCCGACATCACCACCCAGCGTAGACACCACAGCCGGTTCGGGCCTCGATGCTTCGCCGACTCCCGGGCTGCGGCAGGATGGATGTCACCTGGTACGTACGCGTCACGCGCGTCCTTACTGAACACAACCGCTGGAGACGCCCGGTGAGTTCCCCAGATCCGCAGGTTCGCGCAGCGCGAAACC
>CAMLJW010000421.1 GCA_946480485.1 uncultured Streptomyces sp.
CCAAAGCGGATTTGCGTGTCCCGGCGACGTCTCCGTCACCGGGTACAACGACATCACGCCCCGCTTCGCGGTGGAGCAACATCTGCAGGATCTCTTCGACGAAGGAGAGGAAGGCTCACCAGAAGGGCCGGCCCATGAGGCGGACGGCGCAACAACAACGGTCGACGCTGACCTCGATCACCTGCCGCAGCGCCGCCTACGCTGCTCTTGAACATGCGGATCTGTGGGCACAGGACGCCTCCCGGATCGACATCGCCCCCGTCAGCCTGGCCGCGACCGAGGCGTTCGTCACCGCCCGCGCCCGCAACCCGGCCCGCTGGGAACCTGTCCTGAACGCACTTCGCGCCGCCCCGGCCAGTCCGCTGACTCGGGGCCTGTCCACGCCCTGGCGGCTGACCGTCGCCGTCGCCGTCTACGACGAACGCCACCCCCACGGCAACACCTGGGTCCGTCATCCCGTGGAACTCCTCGAGCCCACCCTGCGGACTCCCGAGCAGATCCGAGACCACCTGCTGAATCTGTTCATCCTCGCCGCTTCCTCGACGGACGACACGACAGCGCCCTACACCCCGCTGCAGGTACGCACCTGGCTGACAGTCCTCGCTCGCTACCTGCACACCAACACCACCGACGCCCGCGAAGTGGCCGGACGGCGCCTATCGGGCACCGACCTCGTGCTCCACGAACTATGGCCGCTCTCCGGCCACCGCCGGGCCCGCGCCGTCCACGTCCTCCTGCCCATCGCGGTGTGGGCCACCGCTGACGTACCTGCCGCCCTGCTCGATGCCTGGAACGTGTACGCGACGAACGTGACACTCATGGTGGTGGGCAGTCTTCTCATGGGAATTCCTCCCTGGCCCATACCGTCTCGGCTGGAACGAGTGACGGTGAAAACCCCCGCTGGAAGACGCCAGCTCGTGAACGGGCTTGTGGGTGGGCTCTTCTGGGGATGCCTCGTAGTCGTGGTCGACTTCGGGAATGTCATCGGGCTGGTGGGCGGGCTCGTATACGGATTGGTGGTAGGGCTCGTGGGTGGAGTGATGGTCGGAGCCGGGCTGGCGGGCGTGCTCTCGGACGCACCCGAAGGCCGCGGGTCACACGGAAACGCGTCGCCGCGCGGCATGGTGCGGGATGACCTCGTGACCGGGCTCGCGACCGGCCTCGTGGTCGGGCTCGCCTTCGCACCCTTCTACTGGTTCGCCTTCGCCCCTTACGACTGGTTTGCCAAGGGCCTCCTGATCGCGTTCGGGGCGACACTCATCTACATGCTTCTGTTCGGTCTCGGCGGCGCGCGTGCGCTCGCACTCCTCTACAACCGTCTGTTCAGATGCGGTTACCGGGGCACGGTCGACTCGCTGTTCAGGCCGTGGCGTGCGTTCGGACCCCTGTTCAGGACCGGCGGCGGCCCAGCCCTCGGCGCCGCCGCCGTCCGCTACATGGCCTTTCTGCTCTGCACCCGCCGCTGGTGGTCCAACCAACCACTACCCTGGCGCCTCGGCCGCTTCCTCGACTGGTGCTGCGACGCGGGTCTGACGCGCACCGCCGGGATCGCCTACCAGTTCCGCCACCGCGAGCTCCAGGACTTCCTCATCCGTAGCCCCATCCACCACGACCCGTCGGCAGCCCCGGCCGTCGGTCGGCCGAACTCGCCGGCTGACAGCGAGGATTGACAACGGCATCACGGTGACCGAGGCCGCCCGTACCCTCAAGATCCGACGATGTACCCCTACGCCGCCCTACGCCACGAACACCCGGCACTCACGGCGGAATCCCGCATGGGTGTTCTGTCAGGGTCCGCCCTCGTCACCTGCTGCGTGAGCGGAAGCGGAAGGCGGCGGCCACGGCAAGGGTGCCCAGGACAGCAGTTCCCGCAGCCGGCGGGATCAGACTCGTGATGCCCTGGCTGCCCGTCGCCGCCAGGTTGCCAGAGGGGCCGGCCGAGCCGTCCGTGGTCGCGCCCGCCTTCGCGCCTTCGCTGGAGTTCTGCGACCCAGTGGTGCCGGAGGTGGCCGTATCAGGCGTCTTGGACGGGGCCGGGCCGGTCGCCGTTCTCGTCGCAGTGATGTCGAGCGATGCCACGACGTTGTTCTGCCTGGCGTCCAGCCTGCACGGCACCTCGAGTGTGACCGTCATGCCGCCGCTCGCGGTGAACCGTATGGTGAGGTCACCGACGGTGATCTTCGCCTTGCCCGGTTGGCTGAAAGTGTGCCTTGGCGCGACGCCGGTCGCCTTGACCACAAGCGGTCCGGACGCCGGGATGTCGGTCCTGTTCATGTGGAACGGCACTACGAGGGTGGTGTCGCCCTCCGGCGCTGTCACGCGGACCTTCACTTTCACTGTGCCCTTGATGGTCTTGATACCTGCGTCGCGCAGCCCCTTGGTGTCAGCAGCGTTCACCGGCACCGCCGCACGGATGACGAATTTCGGGGTGGGCTTGCCGACCACGGCCGACTTCGGGACATCCGAGTCGATCTTTACCGTGCCGGCCCGGTCGTGGCCCGGAACCGAGCAGGTGTACCGCAGGTTGAGGGACACCGGGTCCGCGGCTGCGGGTCCGGCTCCGAAAACCCCCACACCCCCGGCCGCAACCCCCACAGCCATCGTCAGTCCCAAAACTCTACGGGAGGACAGTGGACCGCTCCTGACGGCACGGGATGTTCCATGCCCCTCACACACGTTCTGGCCCCGCTTGTCACTTGCCATCTTGATCCCCAGTCAGGTACTCGGTTTTCTGGATAATCCCCGGTTCTTCCCCAGGTGGGACGGTCGCGGAGCCGTCCCGCCTCGGAGGCTGTCGGCTACCTCTGATCGTGCGGGCGGCGTCTGGCAGACGCACGTCCAGCCTTGTGGTCAGTCGCCGACGCTCGACTCCTTCCTCCGTCGGGGAATCGCACGCACCAGGCCCGCCCGCTTTCCGATCGAAGGTAGCCCGACAGCCTCTCAGTCTGTTGTTTAACCTCGCCGCTCGAACACGGCCGCCAGCTGGCGTCGCGGCTTTGATCGATGCCGATCGTAGGACGGATCGCGCGCGGGAATTGCACGTGCGCGTAAGGAAATTGTCACAGTGCGCAACGCTTCTGAGGTCAGCGCGCACGCGTGCGTATCGAGCCGCATAGGGCGCGCGCTGCCCGGACCGCACTGCCATCCACTACACTCCGGGCACCACTGGGGGCCTCATGCAGTGAGCGCGAGAAGCGACTCTGGATTTGCACGCTGCGACAAGGCCGTGGTGAAAGGTGTCCTGCCCGGTCACGGTGCGCCGACCGTCTCCCTCGGCCAGACCCGCTGGAACGCGAATCGGGCCGCCTCCACCTCGTGCCGCTGATCCGCGTGGAGCACGCCGAGCGCGTACGCCGTCGCCGGGGCGATCCGCGGAGTGCGGGCCGCCGATGCCGCCGCCGAGGACGCCTCCGCCGCGTCCCGGTGCCGGTCCAGGGCCTGACCCGCGCTCAACAGGCATACGTCCACGGGGACCTCGTCGCCGTACAGGACCTCCCGGGCACAGCGGTGCAGGCGCAGCAGGAGGCGCACCTGGTGCCAGGGGGCGTCCTGCGGATGTGGGGACGGGTCCGTGCAGAGGCCGTGGACCAGGGCCTGGGCGTTGTACGGGTTGCCCGCGCTGATCAAGGGCAGTTGGGCGACGGCGTCGGTGAGGCGCTCCTTTGCGGCGGCCGCGAGCGGCCTGAGGTCGGCGGTGGTCGCGGCCGGGGTCAGCGGGACCTCGCTGGCCAGCAGGGCGACGCCGTCCGCGACCGCGTGGAAGCGGGAGGAACCGAGGGCCTGGAGCGCGGCCGAGTGGGCGCGCGTCCGGGCGAGGGTGAGCTGACGCCCGAGGAGCGCGCCCGCCTTGGCCGCGCCGACGGTCAGTCGGCCCTGGTCCGCACGCTCCTCGGGAGACGTCTTCTGTACCGGGAACGTCGAGGAACCCGACAGGCGGTGCAGTGCCGCCAGCAGGCGCTCCAGGCGGGACCCGTACGCGTGCTCCTGGGCCAACGTGCCGGACAGCCAGGCCAGTTCGGGGCGCATGGTCTGCGACCAGTCCGCGTCCAGCAGGGGCCGGAACGTGTGGAGGGTGCCGCTGATGCGGCGGGCCGAGCGGCGCAGGGCGCGGGCCGCGTCGACGGCCTCCCGAGTGCCGTTCGAGACGGCGCCTCCGGTCTCGTGGTGTTGCCGCAGCGCGCGGAGGAACTCCGTGGCCCGGGCCTGGAGGTAGGCCGACAGGGCGTCCCCGGCCACCGGTCCGGTTGCCGGGTCAGGGGGTCGCTGTGCCACGCCGGCGCCTCCGGGCGTCTATGAGCGTCTCCTGGATGTTGCGCAGGGGCTGGCCGTCGGGATCGCTCGCTTGCCGGGTCCACTCACCCTCGGGGCCGAGCCGCCAGGAGGAAGTCATGTCGGACATGCCGGTCTTGAGGAGCTGGTTGAGGGCCGCCCGGTGGGCCGGGTCCTTGACGCGGACCAGGGCTTCTATGCGGCGGTCGAGGTTGCGGTGCATCATGTCGGCGCTGCCGATCCACACCTCGGGCTCGCCGCCGTTGCCGAAGGCGAAGACCCGGGAGTGCTCGAGGAAGCGGCCTAGGACGGAACGTACCCGGATGTTCTCCGACAGGCCGGGCACACCCGGGCGGACGGCGCAGATGCCGCGCACCCATACGTCCACCGGTACGCCCGCCTGGGACGCGCGGTAGAGGGCGTCGATGAGCGCCTCGTCCACCATCGAGTTGACCTTGA
>CAMLJW010000422.1 GCA_946480485.1 uncultured Streptomyces sp.
CGCCGGCGTGATCGGTTCGACCGGCTGTCCTTGATCTGGAACACGGTGTTCGGATACCGGTTGGTACAGGATCAGATTTCGGGACATGCAAACAGAAATGACGGAACCTATGCCTATTATGTGAAGGTCTGAAGGAGCCGGTCGAGCCGACCAAGTGTCAATCTTTGTCATTTTTGCTCAAGATGTGGACGGTGAGGAGATCTCCATGTCCTGTGCACTTGACGCGCGTTGACTCCCTTGGCGAAAGTTCCCCCCAAACCGCAGAACCCGCCGGCATCTGTGCTGCGCTCCATCTCCATTCCCCCGGGGGAAGAAGACACATGACCAGTTTAACCAAGGCCGAGGGCTCCGGGCCGTCGGTCGCCCTGGACCCCGAGTCGGCGTCGACCACCGAGGTCACCAGGCCCGAGGAGCTTGTGGGCCGTTCCCCCGGCCGGCTGATGTGGCAGCGCTTCAAGCGTGACCGTACCGGCATGATCTCCGCCGGTGTGGTGATTTTGTTCTTCGTCGTCTCCGCACTGGCGCCGTTGATCTCCAGGCTGTACGGCAAGGATCCCTACACGCTGTACGCGCAGGAACCGGAATATCCGTTCCTGCTCGACGACTTCGCCATGCCCAGCGGGTCGTTCGGCGGCGTCTCGGGTGATTTCTGGTTCGGTGTCCAACCCCAGCTGGGCCGCGACGTGTTCACGATGCTGCTCTACGGCATCCGCAACTCGCTCTACATGGCCCTGGTGTTGACCACCCTGTGCGTCGTCACCGGCGTGGCCATCGGCCTGGTCAGTGGCTACTTCGGTGGCAAGGTCGATTACTGGCTGGGCCGGGTCATGGACTTCTTCCTGTCGTTCCCGAACCAGCTGTTCTTCATCGCCTTCATGCCCATCGTGACCGCGATGTTCGTCTCCCCGACGGATGAGACCCCCACCTACCTGCGGGTGGTCGCGATCATTCTCGTGATGTGGTTCCTCGGCTGGATGAGCATGGCCCGACTCGTGCGCGGCGCCGTGCTCTCGCTGCGTGAGCGCGAGTTCGTCGAGGCGGCCAAGGTCTCCGGTGCCTCGCGATGGCGGATCGTCCGCAAGGAGATCCTGCCGAACGTCGTCACCCCCATCCTGGTGCAGTCCACGTACACGCTGCCCAGCTCCATCCTGAACATCGCGTTCCTCTCGTTCGTCGGGGTCGGCCTGGTCGAGCCGACTCCGGACTGGGGCCGGATGTTCGCGATCGGCGCCCACATCTACGGGCAGGACCCGGCGTTCCTGCTCTTCCCGGGGGCGACACTGGTGATCTTCGTTCTGGCCTTCAACCTCCTTGGTGACTCCGTCCGCGACGCGTTCGACCCGAAGACCGGACGGTGACGTCCATGAGCCGGGGGGTGGCTGCCTCCCCCGACGCCGGGCAACCGGATCGCCAGGCAGCACTTCTGGACAACGACAACAGGCAGGTGCAAAAAGCAACATGAAGCCCATCCGATCGCGCTCCTTAGAAGCCTTCGTCATCGCCGCGGTGGCCGGCTCACTCGCGCTCACCGGTTGCTCCGGCAACACCGACAGGAACTCCAAGGACGAGTCGAAATCCAAGGACGACGCGGCGCTGCAGTCGAGACCCGTCGAATACGGCGACGCCGCGGCCTCCACCGGCCCCGCGGAGCCGGTGAAGGGAGCCAAGTCCGGCGGAACCGTCAATGTCTATATGCAGTCGGACATGTCCCATATGGATCCGGGTCAGATCTATGTCAGCGACGCGCGCCAGTTCGCCTACCTGGTGCACCGCGGCCTGACGACCTTCCAGGAGGACGGCAACGGCAACCTGACCGTCGTCGGTGACATCGCCACCGACTCCGGTAAGTCGCCCGATGGCGGCAAGACCTGGACGTACAAGCTCAAGAAGGGCATCAAGGACGAGGACGGCAACGTCATCACGTCCAAGGACGTCCGCCACACCATCGAGCGCCAGTATGCGAAGTTCATCTTCGACGGCCCGACCTACGTCCAGACCTGGCTCTCCGGCGCCGACTACCGCAAGGACCTGCCGGACGGTCCGTTCAAGGGCAAGCACCTGCCGGACTCCGTCCTGGAGACCCCGGACGACGAGACGGTCGTCTTCCACTTCGACCAGCCGCGTACCGACCTGCCGCAGGCGCTCGCCATGGCCGGTTACTCCATCGTGCCCGGGAAGCAGGACACGCAGGCGAAGTACGACAAGGCTCCGGCCGCGCTCGGGCCGTACAAGCTCGTCGAACACAAGGCCGGCAAGTCCCTGAAGCTGGTCAGGAACACCAACTGGGACCCGGAGACCGACGCGGTCCGCCACCAGTACGTCGACGGCTACGACTTCACCACGACGATCGACCAGGCCAGCCAGACCAAGCGTCTGATCGCCGACCAGGGTGAGGCCAGGAACGCGATCCAGTGGACCGACATCGTCGACACGCCGCAGATCCAGGACGTCGTCACCGCCCCGGCGGTCAACAAGCGCACCATCAAGGGCTACCAGCGCTACGTCTGGCAGCTGACCTTCAACCTGGACAAGATCAAGGACAAGAAGATCCGCGACGCCATCACGTACGCGATCCCGAGCCATGCCATGGTCCAGGCCGACGGCGGCAAGTACGGCGGTGAGCTGGCCGGTGGTCTGTTCGGCCCGACCCTGCCGGGCTTCGACCCGGAGTACGACCCGTACGGCAAGCTCAAGAAGCCCAACGGCGACCTCGCCAGGGCCAAGGAGCTGCTGAAGGAGGCCGGCGTCAAGGAGGGCACCAAGCTCACCTACGCATACGCCAACAGCCCGCGCGGCCAGGCGCAGCAGCTCATCATCAAGGACACGCTGAGGAAGATCGGCTTCGATGTCCAGGGCAAGGAGATCGACCGCTCCACGTACTACGAGCAGGTCGGCAAGCTCGACAACCCGTACGACCTCTATATGACCGGCTGGGGCCAGGACTGGCCGTCCCAGTCCGCGGTCGTGACCCCGGTCTACGACGGCACACAGATCGCCGACGGTTCGCCGAACTACTCGCACATCGACGACCCGCAGGTCAACAAGCTGATCCAAGAGGCCCTGAAGCTCAAGCCGGATGAAGCCGGCGCGAAGTGGGAAGCGGCACACAAGCGCATCCTCGAGGAGATCAACCCGGCTGCCCCGGTGTACTACTCGAAGACGATCCAGCTGGTCGGGTCGAACATCGGCGGTGCCACGTACAGCACCGAGGCGAGCCTCATCAACATCCACGACCTGTACCTGAAGCAGCCGTAACCAAGCGCCACGGCTGATCCGTGGGGGGTGCGCGCCAGGCGGAGCGCACCCCCACCGGCACCCCCGCACCTTCACCGCACCGCCGCTTCCGAAGAGAGCAGCTGCCCGCCATGCTTCAGTTCCTCATCCGCAGGTCGATCGGCGCGGTCGTGATCATGTTTCTGATCGCCGCGTTCACGTTCTTCCTGTTCTTCGCGGTCCCCCAGGACTTCGCCTCCCTCTCCTGCGGCAAGAACTGCTCGCCGGAGAACCTCGCTGTCATCCGGGAGAACCTCGGTCTCGACCAGCCCATCACCGCACAGTTCCGGGACTTCATGGTCGGTATCGTGGCCGGCCGTGACTTCGCCGTCGGGCACTGCTCGGCCCCTTGCCTGGGTGTCTCCTTCAAGTCCGGCGACTTCGTCTGGGACTCCATCATGGACCGGTTCCCGCTGACGCTGTCGCTGACCATCGGCGGTCTGGTCATCTTCCTGCTGTTCGGCCTCGGCACCGGCATGCTCGCCGCCTGGAAGCGCGGCACCGTGGTGGACAAGATCGCCAGCGGCGCGTCCATCGTGCTCAGCTCGTTCCAGATCTACCTGCTCGGCCCGATCGTGCTCGGCATCTTCGTCTACTCGACGGGCTGGATGGAGAACCCCAGGTACGTGCCGTTCACCGAGAGCCCGGGCGCCTGGTTCCTCGGACTGCTCATTCCCTGGGCCGTGATGGCCACCATCTTCACCGCCCAGTACACGCGTATGGCCCGCTCGACCATGATCGAGCAGCTGCAGGAAGAACACGTCCGCACCGCCAGGGCGAAGGGCATGTCCCAGAAGTACGTGTTCTTCCGCTACGCCTGGCGCGGTTCCCTCATCCCGATCGTCACCATCCTCGGTGTTGACCTCAGCACGCTCCTCGCGGGCGGTGTGGTCACCGAGTTCACCTTCGACCTGGCGGGTATCGGACGGCTCGCGGTGGAGTCGTCGGTGAACAGGGATCTGCCGCTGACGATGGGTGCGATGCTCTTCGGAGCCTTCTTCATCCTGATCCTGAACATCCTCGTGGACATCGCCTACGCCCTCATCGACCCGCGCGTGCGCCTCAGCTAGGAGAACGACCGTGACCACACTGACCAAGGTCGAAGACGCGCCGGACCCGACCGGGTCGGACGCCTTCCTCTCGGTCCGCGATCTGCGGGTTCGGTTCTCCACCGAGGACGGCGTCGTCAAGGCCGTCGACGGCCTCTCCTTCGACGTCGGGCGCGGCAGAACCTTGGGCATCGTCGGTGAGTCGGGCTCAGGCAAGTCCGTCACCAATCTGACGATCCTCGGGCTGCACGGTCCCCAAAGCACCACCGTCGAGGGCGAGATCGTCCTCGACGGCCAGGAGCTGATCACCGCTTCCGAGAAGGAGATGGAGAAGATCCGCGGCAACAAGGTCGCGATGATCTCCCAGGATCCGCTGACCGCGCTCTCGCC
>CAMLJW010000423.1 GCA_946480485.1 uncultured Streptomyces sp.
TCGCAGCCGTCCGCACGTGAGCGACAGGCCGCCGACCAGGCGGGCGCGGACCTCGATGAGACGTGGTACTTCGCGGCGGGCACCGATGTGCGCCGCGGCGACGAACTGCGCCCGACCGGACGGGTGCTTAAGGTCATCGCCACCTTTGAGCCGTCCGAGCCCGGCACCTACCTGCGGGCGGACTGCACCATCCGCCAACCCTCACCCTAGGAGACCTGGACACCATGGCTCTGAACAACACGAAGCTGACGCTGTCGCTGGCCAGCACCCAGACCAACCCCCTGGACCTGGCGACCGGCCAGGCCCCCCTGAACTACCTCAAGTCCATCGCCCTGAGCTCAGGCACCGGTACGAACCAGGCAGACAGGATCTGGCACGACCAGCGCACCCTGGCCGCGTCCGGCTCGGAGACCATCGATCTCGCGGGCGCGCTCACCGACGTCTTCGGGGCGACGCTCACGTTCGCGCGGATCAAGATGGTGCTGATCGTCGCGTCCGCAGCCAACACCAACGCGGTCAACGTCAGCCGGGAGGCCACCAACGGCGTGCCCCTGTTCCTGGCCGCCTCGGACGGCATCCCGGTCCGCCCCGGTGGCCTGTTCTGCTGGGCGGCCCCGGACGCGACTGCGGTCGCGGTGACCGCCGGCACCGGGGACCTGCTGGCGATCGCCAACTCAGGGGCCGGTACCTCCGTCACCTATGACGTCGTCATCATCGGCGCCTCGGCGTAGACCATGGCCCGCCGCATCAGGCTGGAGGGCCTTGAGAGGGCACTGCGCGCCATCGGACGGATCCCCGAGGCAATGCGCCAGGCCCGCACCGAGACGCTCCACGAGTGGGCTGACGCGGTGCAAAACACGGCCGAGGAGAAGGTGCCGCGCCGTACCGGCAACCTGTGGGAGTCCCTCGACCAGCGCGTGAATGACCACTTCGGCCGCGCAGAGGTCGGCATCTGGGAGAAGGACCAGCTCGAGTACGCCCTGTACGTGGAGAAGGGCACCAGCAGCATGGCCGATCAGCCGTACCTGGTGCCCGCGTTCAACGAGCACCGGGCACAGGTGCCGCGCACCTACCGGGCGGCGTTCCGCCGGCACATGGGAGGGGGTGCGTGATGCCCCTGCTCGATGCCTGGCAGCGCCAACTGGCCCGTGCCCGCCAGAGAAAGGCCGAAGCCGAGCGGGACATCGCCCGCCTGGAACGAAAGATCGCCCGCGCCCAAGGACGGAAGGGAGGTGAGCACCGTGGCTGATACCCCCTCCGAAGTGCGCCTGCCCGTCTACATGCGGCTGGGCGACAAAGGACGCGAGCAGCTCGTGGGCTACGTGACCTGGGATCTCGTCAAGGGCGAGGGAAACACTGACCTGGCCCGGCTGGAGGCGGTCTACCCGCAGATGATGGACGAGAGCCCCGAGCTGCAGGCGCTGGGCATCGTGCGCGGGGTCCCCGCGCCGTGACGGCCGCGCTGTGGCCGCTGCAGCAGGCCGTGTACGCCAAGCTCACCGGCGATGCCCCGCTGATGGCCCTGGTGTCCGGGGTGTACGACGAGGTCCCCGAGGCTGCCGTGCACCCTTACGTTTCGCTCGGGTCGATCACCGAGCTCGTCGACGACGCCCACAATCAGCGGGGCCTGGAAGCCAGTGTGGTCCTGCACGTGTGGTCGAAGTACCGCGGCTTCAAAGAGGCGGCGACCATCCTCGCCGCCCTGGACGCTGCCCTCGACCGGCAGCCGCTGGTGGTGGACGGCTTCACGGACATCTCGATCGCGCACCAGCAGCACCAGGAGCTGCGCGACCCCGACCCCGACATCAGGCATATCAACGTCAGCTATCGCGTGTGGCTGACCAAGTCGTAAAGGAGTCAGGCCATGGCTGGTCTGGACGCTTTCGGCACCCAGCTGCAGCGCGGCGACGGAGCCACCCCCACCGAGGCGTTCGCGGCGATCGCGAACGTCACCGACATCACCCCGCCCGGTATCGAGCGGGAGACCTACGACGTCACCGCCCACGACTCGCTCGAGGGCTGGCGGGAGTTCATCGGCGGCCTGAAGGACGGCGGTGAGGTCGAGATCGAGGTCAACTACGACCCGCGTGAACACGACACGCTGATCTCCGACTTTGCCGACGCGCTGCCCCGCAACTACAAGGTCGTGTGGCCGGGCACGCTCGGCAGCTGGGCGTTCGCCGCGATCCTCACGAACTTCGAGCCGGAGGCGCCGCACGACGACAAGCTCGCCGCGTCCGCCACGTTCAAGGTGTCGGGCAAGCCGACCATCACCACGGGGGCGTGATGGCACGGCCCAAACGCATCGAGGTCATCCGCGAGGGCCGCATTGTCCGGGTCCTCATCGACGGCGAGGAACTGCCCTTTGCGCTTCCTCGGGAATCCGTCACCGTCACCGTTGACCCCGCCGAGTGGCCTACGGTCAGCCTGACTCTCTTCGCAGACCAGGTGACCGTCGTCAACAAGCTCCACTCCGACGAGGAAGAGACCAGCCGATGACGACGTACCTATCCGCCGACCAGATCCTCGGCGCCGACGACCTCGGGTACGAGGACGTGCCTGTCCCGGAATGGAACGGCACGGTGCGGGTGCGGGAGCTGCCCGGCACCGAACGCGACAAGTTCGAGGCTCAGTTCGTCGGCAAGGACGGCGCGAGCGTGCGCGCCGAGGGGCTGGAGGGGTTCCGGGCCCGGCTCGCCGCCGCGGCGATCGTCGACGCCGACGGCAAGCCGCTGTTCCGCACGGCGGCCGAGACGAAGCGGCTGGGCGAGAAGTCCGCCTCGGCGCTGCAGCGGGTGTGCGACGTGGCGATGCGCCTGTCGAAGATGGGCGAGGACGACGTCAAGGAACTCGCGGGAAACTGAGGGCGCGGCCAGAGCGGCAGTTCTACTTCCGCCTGGCCGCGCACCTCGGGCACCGCTCCGTGCGCCACATGCTCGCCGATATCGGCTCTGCCGAGCTCACCGAGTGGCGCGCGTATGAGCAGATCGCGGGCCCGCTCGGGGGCGCGCGCGGCGATGTCAACGCGGCCATGATCTCGGCGGCGATCGTCGCGGTGAATCGCGGTAAGGGCCAACGTGCCCCGACGCTGGCCGACTTCATGCCCCGCTGGGACCGCACCCGCGTGAAGAAGACCCCTGAGGAACTGTTCAAGCAAGCCCTGGCCGCCAACGCCGCCCTGCAGGGGCGGGTTGTCGCCACCAATTGAACAACGCTCGAGGGGGTGATGGTCTGTGACCACGCTCGCTTCGATGACTGTGCGGCTGGGTATCGACACGGACCAGCTGCGCGCGGGCGCCGACGGCGCCAAGAGCGTGCTGAAAGGGTTGGGTAAGGCCGTTGCCGGGCTCGGTGTCGGGGTGCCCGCCGCCGCAGCGGTGACGGCCGGGGTGGGCGGTATGGCGGCCGCGTTCGCCAGCGCGGGCGTGGCGGCGAAGGCGTTTCAGCTCGCGGTCGGCCCGCAGATGGAGGCCGTCGCCGAGGTTGCCACCCTCGCCGAGGAGGCGGAGAAAGCGGCCGCCTCCGGCGCCGAGGACGCCGCGGAGAAACAGAAGGCATACAACGACGCCCTGGCCCAGCTGCCGCCGAATACGCGCGCGATGGCCAAGGAGTTCGTCGGCCTGAAAAAGGACTACAGCCAGTGGTCCGACTCGATGTCGAGTTCCACCATGCCCGTCTTCACCAAGGGCCTGCAGGTCGTCCGTCGTCTGCTGCCGCTGCTGACGCCGTTCGTGAAAGAAGCATCAAAGGCGTTCGGGGCGTTCGTCGACGAGATCGACCGGTCCACCCGGGGCAAGGGACTGGAGGCGTTCGCCCAGTCGATGGCGAAGGTCGCCGGGCGGAACCTCAAGTCGTTCCTGTTCGGGCTGAAGAACATCGCGGTCGGTATCGGCGGGATCATCAAGGCGTTCCTGCCGCTGTCGGATGAGATGTCCGGCGGGTTCGAGCAGTCCACCGCGGCGTTCGCCAAGTGGGGCCAGAGCCTGTCCAACAGCCAGGGATTCGCCGATTTCATCGCCCTGGCCCGTCAGGGCGGCAGCACACTGGCCACGCTGGCCGGTGCCGCGGTGAAACTGCTGGCCGCCATCTCCCCGCTGATCGGGCTGACCGCCCAACTGGCGACCTGGCTCGCGAAAATCATCAGCAGCATTCCCACGCCGGTACTGACAACGCTGGCCACGGTGATCGGCACGGTCACGGTGGCGATGAAGCTGTGGGCGGCCGCACAGGCGATCGTCGCGCTACGCAACCGGATCTGGACGGCGACACAGTGGCAGCTGAACGCAGCGATGTTCGCCAGCCCGATCTTCTGGATCATCGCGGCGGTCGTGGCCCTGATCGCGATCATTGTGCTGATCGCGACGAAGACGACCTGGTTCCAGACGGCGTGGCAGTACACCTGGAACGCCATCAAGGCCGTCACGTCGGCGGTCGTCGCCGCCATCGGGGCGACGCTGTCCTGGTTCGGTACGCTGCCGGGCCTGTTCGCGGGCTGGATCGGCGCGGCAAAGGACTGGGCGGTCGCTAAGTTCATGGAGCTCGTGGCCTGGGTGGCCGGCCTGCCAGGGCGGATCGGCGCGGCGCTGGGCAGCCTGCTGGGTGTCCTGCGCACGTCGGCCACCAACGCGTTCAACGCGTTCCGCACGGCGTCTCTCCGGAATCTCCGATTCACCGCTCCCTACATGC
>CAMLJW010000424.1 GCA_946480485.1 uncultured Streptomyces sp.
GATATGCCGCCGTCCCGCCACGGGGGCGGGCACGTACGTACACGAAGAGCGTTGGACGGCATGGCGCAGACGACAGCGTTGGACACGTTCGCCGCATGCGCAAGCTTTACCCACAGTGCTCCGTGGGCCGGGCAGGGGATCCCGGAGGGGTCGCAGGCGGCGGCGCATTCTTCGCAGTGATCCCAAAAGGCCTGCTACGCCTGCCGGCAGCGGCTGGCTGCCACGAAGCTGGCGATGCGCTGCTTGTGGCCGAATGCCCCTCCGCTGTCGTTCCACTGCCACCCGGGCGTGGTCGTTGCCGGCGATGTGGATGGCGGGCCGAAGCCGGAGCGGGTCCTGCGACGGACGAGGACGTGCCGTGGTGGTCTGGGCGTGGAGACGGTGGGGTGGCGGTCCGCTGGCCGTGCGCCGGGGTGTCGGTGGCGCAGGAGGTGGCCAGCGAGATGATGCGGTCGGTGAAATCGGCATCGGGCAGGTCCAGGTCGTCGTCGACGTAGGCCACCGCTGCGGGTACGTAGTCGAGGACGGCGCTGATCAGTGCCGTACTGGTGGCAAGCTCTGACGTTTCCTCGTGGGCCTTGAGGCCGCGCAGGACGCGAAGTGGCGGCGCCGAGGTGGTCGGCGGCCTCGCGGACGGGGTGTCCGTGGATGGAGAGCAACACGATGACGTCCCGCTGCCGTTCGGGCAGGGCCTTGCTGGCTGACCGGGGCTTCGTCGGGTTCGATCTGTGGCGGGCGGCCGCCGCCAGCGGTGCCGACCTGCTGTGACGGCCACGCCGCGTTGTCGGGATCGCCCCACGTACGCCCGGTACGAGGGCGACCCATCCCGGGGCGAGGTATCGGCGGGTCAGCGGCAGGCGGATTCTCACCGGGGTGCAGCGGCTCCCTGCCCTCTCGCGGCGGAATGTGGGCGGGAAGCCGCTGCTGCCGCGGGAGGTCGACAAAGTGCGCCGCTGCACGCCCGCCGGCGGGCGGCGCGCCGCTGCCCTGCGGGCGTCAGTCTTCCAGGCCGAGGTGCTGGAAGACCACGTCCCGGATCTGGATGACGACGTCGGGGGCGAGGTCTACCAGAACCGGTACGGCGTTGTGCCAGCCGTTGTTCAGGAGAGCTTGTGCCAGCGGAATGAAGGCGAGGGGTCGCCATATGGCCTGCAGTATGTCGTCGCCCGCTTCCGGTTGTCGGCCGCCTACTGCGTCGGTCGGCATGCCGAGTGTGGCGAGCCGGCGGGTCAGCCACAGCTCCGGATTCTCTCCGATGATCCCGCAGAACACAGGGGTGCCCCGTATGCCGGCGACGTAGGCCGCGAGTTCCGTGAGCACCTCGGCTCGCCTGTACCGGAGCGCCATATCCAGGGCGGTCTCGTAGTCACCGAGCGCCGCGTAGGCGATGGCTACGGGGCCCCGGTTCCATCTGGACTCCGGAGATTCGGCCTCCAACAGTGCCTCCGCCGTCGCGAGCCACTCCTTGGCGTCGGCGGGGTCGGATGCGGCGGTGAGCAGGCTCATCACCAGCGCGTCCTGCGGCCGTCTTCCCTGGTGATAGGGGCTGTCGTCGGCCTCCGCCCCGAGTTTGTCGTTGCGCTCGACGGCGTGCCGTGCGGCGTCTGCGAGTCGTCGGCTGCGCCCGGGGTCTTGGTGTCCGATGGCCACGAGGAGTCCGGCGAAGCCCACGACGGGCCCGTCCAGGCTGGCGTCACCGGCGAGCAGGCGCTGCTCCATGGCGTCGGCGAGCGCCACGGCGGCGGTGGGTTCGTATGCCCACAGTCCGGTGATGGCCGCCAGGACGACCCTGTCGAAGTCCTTTTGATTGGGCCTATCGCCGAAGGTGCGTGATACGCCATGGGCGAGGTTCGTCGCCTGCTCGGCCGCTCCCATGCATCCGAGGGCCTGTGCGGTGGCGATGAGGGCTTCGTCCGCAAAGGGCGTGTCGGTGAGGTCCTCGGTGATCTCCGCCGCCGCTTCCGCCAGCCGCAGGGCATCCGGGCTGCCCTCCTCGGCATGGGCCATCGAGATGCCGGCGAGCGCCCAGGCGCGTACGGACGTGGTGCTGATGGCTTGGGCGAGCCGCTCGGCGTCGGTGTACCGGCCCAGGGCGGCGAGGGCGGTCGCCAGCGATGCGAACCGGATGTCCTGATCCGGGTCGTCCGCTTCGCGGCTGGACCGGTTCGCCACGGACTCGGCCGCCTTCACCAGGCGTGCGGCCTGTTCCGGGTCGTCTGCCGCGCAGTGCCGTGCCAGTGCGGCGAGTCCTTCGGATGCCGCCCACGGATGCCGGGCCGCCGCCGTACACAGGACCGTCTCGGCCTGCCGCCCGCGGCCCGCGGCCGCCAGAGCCGTGGCGATCGCCGCAGCACCCTCAGGGTGCCGCTGGTCCAGCGCAGATCTGCGCCAGCTCGCTTCCAGAACGCGCCAGGCCGTTTCCACGTCCCCCTTGCGGGCTCGGCACAGGGCGATCGCACGCCGCTCCTGCTCCATGCCTCCGAGCCACGAGTCCTGTTCCTCTTCCTGCTCCATTAGCTGCTGGGCTTCGTCCACTAAGCCCGCGGCCAGCAGCGCGGCGATCCAGTCGTCAGGATATCCGGTTGTTATCCGCTCCATCTCCTGTTCTTCCCGCACTTCTTCCATCTCTTCTTCCACCGCTTCCACCGCCCAGTGCGTGAAGCGGGCCGCCTGGTCGGGCCGTACGTCGCGCAGTGCCGTGGCGGCGGCCGTCAGAAGGGGTAGCTCCGCGTTCGCCCCGTTGGCGAGCCGCACTATCCAGCCATACAGGCGCCCCGTCTGCCTCGGGTCGATCGTGGCGTACGCCTCGGCTGCGACGGCCAGTGCCTCAACCCGCTCGGTAGGCGGCAGTTCATCGCGGGCCATCGTGACCGCCTCGCGCAGCAGGTCGGCGGCGCGCTCGGGGGCGCACGGGTGCGCGGCCATCGCCAGCGCCACCCGCGTCCTGATCGGGGAGAGGAGATCGTCGTAGGGCGAGGAGTCGAGCCGGGCGAGTGCCTCCTCCTCCTGACCGGCCGTCATCAAGGCCACGGCGGCCATACGCATCGCGTCGTCGGTGCTCGGCATCTCGTCCCAGCGCTCCGCCGCGGCGGCGTCCACCAGGCGCAGCGCCTCCCGGGCCAGGTCGGCGGTCTGCGGATCGCCGCTCCCGGCCAGCACCCGTGCCACGCCCGCCAGCGCATGGGCCCTGTCCTCCAACCGGAAGACACCGCGTGCGGCCTCTATGGCCCGGCGCGTCTGCCCCAGCTCGGCCAACGCGATCGGCACCTCTGGAGGCAGCGACCCGTTGCGGCGGACCAGCAGGTCACGGGTCACTTCGAGGGCAGCCAGGTGGCCGAAGAGGTGGTCGAGGCCGTCGGAGGGCAGGTCCACCGCTAGGTCGTGGACCGCCTCGATCTCGGCGAGCCCGGCGGTGTCGCCGCCGGTCCTCTCACGCATGAGGTCATGGCGGCGGACGTCGGTGACCAGGGCCGTCGCCCAGTCGAGATCACCGAGGGACATGACCATGCGCCCATAGGTCTGCAGCAGATAGGCCGGTGTGTCCGCCGGCCAGCCGGCCTCGGCATACCGCCGGGCCCAGCCGTGGAGGCGCTCACGATACGGGCCTATGTCCGGGCCGAACGCCTCCAGTGCCGCAGCAAACAGGGTCTCGTGGGCGAACAGATAACCCCGGGCCTCGGCCGAGTGGGCCCCGTCGGGGCCGCCGCCCCACTCCCGCAGGATGCGCCCGAACGCGCTGTCCAGGCGCTGCTTCAGTGCCAGGTGCCGGCGGCCGGTGAGTTCCCGCAGGTCGCGGAGGGTCAGGCTGCCGTGGGCGGCGGCCAGTAGCCCGACCAGATCCCGTCCGAGGGCGTCCCCGCGCAGGGCGGCGGCCAGGTCGTAGGCGGCCTCGTGCTCGGTGTGGCGGGCGGCGGCCACGGTGCCGAGTCTCCACACGGTGCAGCGCCGTAGCGGATGGTCGCCCGGGACGTCCGGCGGGATGCCGGGATTCAGCCTGCTGGTGACCAGGACACGGACGTGCGGCGGTGGCTGTTGCGGCAGTAGCGAGGCGATGCTTGGGCCGCTGCCGCTCGGCCGGCCGGATTGGTCCTCGTCCAGGCCGTCCACGATAAGTAGCAGCGTGCCGCCGTCGCGGGCGACGCGTTGCGCGGCCTCGTTCAGCAGCCGTCTACGTTCGCCGTCACGGGCGGCGGGGGTGGTGTGCCGCGTCGGTTCACCTCCGGCGACGGCGGCGAGCTGGTGGACGACCGCATCGGTGTAGACGGTGCTGTCGGCCTGGCTGGCCAGGCGGGCGGTGACAAAGAACCATACGGGCACGACCCCGTGCGGCGGGTGCAGCGCGATCCATGCGGCCAGCGCGGTCTTGCCCGCCCACGGGGGTGCCTGCACCCACAGATACGGCTCCGGACCGCCGCAGAACTCAACCAGCCGCCGCAGTTCGCCGTCGCGGTCCTCCAGCGCCGCAGGGGCGATGTCGCGTAACTGGGCCTCATAGGCCTCACGCATCTGGACCGGCACCTGCGCGGGGCCGGGCGCGGACAGCGGGACGACATCCGGCAGATCAGCGGGGGCGAGCGGACAGCCGAGCAGCGCCTCCAGACGCCGACAGTCCTCCGCCGTGAGGTGCTCAGCCCAGCGGTCCACACGGTTCGCGGCAAGCCGG
>CAMLJW010000425.1 GCA_946480485.1 uncultured Streptomyces sp.
GGCACTGGCACACGCCCTCCAGCGCGTACAAGGCGAGCCCGTCACGCGTCACATGGCGGCGCGTCCAGCACGTCCCATCCTTGGTGTTCACCACCAACGGGGCGCTCACAACGACACCGGCTTCAACGGACCGAACGCCGTCTCGACCAGCCGCCACGTCCACGCGTACGACTCACCCACCCCGGCGTCCTCCGGGTTCAACGGCTGCGGGCAAGCGAGCAGCTGCTCCCCGGACGGCGTACGACCGTTGACGACCCAGGTTTCGCCGTCCTGATCCACGAACGCCTGCGGCGCCTGGTACAGCGGCTGGACCCCGCTGCCGGTCTGAAATGATGTGCTCAAGGTTGTCCACTCCTTCGATGGGATCTGGTGGATTACTCAGGGGCTGTCAGGACCGTGCGTGGTCCGGACGGCCCCGTTTTTTTGCCGGGTCAGGCGGCGTCGGCTTCGGCTTCGGCGAGGACCTGCTCGATCCGCTTCGCCTTCGCCGCCGCCTTCATCTCGCTCTTGATCCGACGCGTCGCCGCCGACCTGCGGGCAAGGTCCCGGTAGTAGGCGGACTTCAGGGCCTCAGCCGCCGCTTCGACCTGATCTTCGGTGGCGTCGGGGTGCATCTCGCGGGCCTGCCGGATGAACCGGTCGTGGTGCGAGGACTTGCGGGCCGCTGCGGTCCGGGCGGACCGGTCGGCCGTGTTGGCCCAGCTCTTGTACGAGGCGATGCGCATCTGCATCGACCGCTCGTTCGTGTTCAAGTGGCCCTCCTTTGCTGTCCGCATCCATGGATATGGATGCTTTGGGTAGAAAGAGAGCGTCGCGGTGGACGCCGAGAATCCGGGCGATCCGGGTTGCGACTTCGACCCTGACCGTTGCGTACCGGTCGTGCAGGAGGTCGTCGACCCGAGTTTTGGAGATCCCGGCGACCTTCGCCAGTGCCCTCACGCTGAGCGGGCCTCCGGGTGCTCGTTGCATGAGCTTTCGGAGAAGTTCGCTGTCGGTGAGTTCAAGGCGTTGGTCAGGCACGCATTCTCCTTCAGTCATCCACGTCCGTGGATATGGATATCCAAGCACAGCGCTCGTGCCGTGTCCACTGTCTGAGCGCCCGTGTGTGACCGAAAGTTTCGCCAAGGAAGTGAGCGCCGTACCATCTGCATCCGTATTCATGGACAATGATGCGCGTCGGTGGACTGGGTGCACCCGCTGACCTGCACTTTTGCTATGGACAGTGGCGAGCGTTCTGGGACGCCAGAGGGAAAAGGGGCACAACATGGCGCATCAGCGCGACGCCTTGACCGAGCTCGTGCAGCAGCACGTCGGGACGCACACCGGGTCAGAGAAGATGACCGTCGCCGCGTTCCAGAAGAAGGCCATCGACGAGGGGAGCGGTTACCAGCCCAGCACCGGCCTGATCGGGAAGATCGTCCAAGGCGAGTCGTACCGCGTCACCTCTGAACTGGTCGGCGCCATCGCCGCCGGCCTCGGCATCCCTCGCGAGATCGTCGGTGCGGCAGCGCACTTCCAGCTCATCGGGTATACCGAGAAAGAACTCAGGGGTGGCCCTCCGGCCCACCTGATGCTCCGGATCGGTGCTGAGCCAGGTGCTGCCGAGCGGGAGATTGCCAACCGTTGGGCAGAAATTGACGGGGAGTGACCCGCTTTCGAATGTGGCGTCACGATCTTGGCTTGGGGTATGGCTAGTCCCACATACGTACTGCACAAATATGATTACGAGGCGTATGGTGTCGTGACCTCGCGCATATAGAACGTGCGTGCTAGTCAGGTATGCCCTGGGGACAGCGCACGCGGGACAAGGGGGTCACGTGAAAGTGCATCTCGAACGCGCCAACCTCACCGAGGGCGTACCCGTAATGCATCTCCTCCGAGGGGGCCATATGTGGGCAGCCTACGATCCCGAGCAGATCGAAGAGGCCGCCGCCCTCGCCTGGCTCTGCATCCGTGAGCCTCGGCTCGTACGCGACGGCTTCCACGTCCTGCACGCCACGCCCTGAGAGTCAGAGCCGATCGCCTGGGGAGAGAGCCCGATGCGCCGAGCGGGCCCTCTCCGCCCCGGCCGACCGCGCGTACCGGTCCACCATGGATCGCGACTTCCATCCCGTGATTCGCATCAGGTCCGTCTCGTTCCCTCCGGCGGCCAGCCACATGTGAGAAAAGGTGTGCCGGAACTGGTGGGGATGGATCCGCCCGAGCCCGGCTTCCTCCGATCGCCGCGCCAGGAGTGTTCCCGCTCCGGAGGTGGTGAGTGGCTGTTTCGTTTTGATGCCGACCCATAGGGCGTCCAGGCCCTTCGCCCCAGGGTGTCGGGTGCGTGCGCGGAGGTACCGGTCGAGGGCTTGGGCGGTTTTCGCGCCGAAGGGTACGGCCCGGCCTCGGGAGCCTTTGCCCATGACGTGGAGGACCTGGAGCTCCAGATCGACGTCGTCGAGGGTGCGGTTCACCGCTTCGGACAGGCGTACCCCGGAGTCGAGCCACAGCATGATCAGGGCGCGGTCGCGGACCTCGGGGAAGCCTCGGCCGCTGACCGTTTTGAGGAGGCCCTTGAGTTGGTCTGGGGTGAGGATGGGGACTTCTTTCTCCTCGGTCTGTGGGGCGGACAGTCCTGCGGCGGGGGATGTGGGGATCTCTTCTTCTTCGACGAGCCACTTCATCCAGGCCTGGACGCCAAGGAAGCGGGAGCGGGCGGAGGTGGCGGAGGTGCGCTGGACTTCGTGGGCGGTGAACGAGCGGACGTGTGTGCGGCTGATGTCGAGGACGTCATCGACGGGGTCCACGGGGTCAAAGCTGGCGTCTTTGGCCAGGGGGGGCGGTGCGGTGAGATAGTCGGCGAAGAGGTTGCCGGAGCGGAGGTAGGAGCGGATGGTCTCGGGGCTCTTGTTTGCGGACCGCAGGGAGAGTTCCCAGGAGCGGAGGAGCCGGGCGAAGGGTCCTGAGTGTGCTGCCATAGAGCGGGAAGTTATCTGCCGCATGAGCGATGTGCAATGGGTTCGCGGAAGTCTGTAGGCATGAAACAGCAGGTCATCCAACTGATTGGGGAATCGCGGTGCGGCCGGTAGGGAGCAATTATCAGGCTCCGAGCGATGTGCATCGGCGCGTTTGACCTGCTGGGTTGTGAGCGTGTTTATCGAAGTTACCTGCCGCATTGATCGCCTCCTGGGACGCCCTCCCAGGCCCCCCCGCTGTCGCCTCGGTTCGTAGGAACCCGACAGCTGGAAAACGGGCCGCCCCCGGCCGGTTGGCGCGGGGGCGACTGGGGCTGAGGTCCCGTCGTCTTGGCGGGACGGCGCACCTCGCGCGAAGCCGCCTGCCTCAGCCCCGCTCATGGGGTGGGAGAACTCATAGCCTTGCCTCCCTCTCCAAGATCATGCGATGCATCACTTCTGATGCTGACACGTGATCATCGGCGTCGCAGCTTGGACGGGTGCACGACGATCTGGCCGAATCTCTCCGTATCGCCTGTCAGCAGCAGGGCGACCGTGTCCGCCGGGCTCGTGAGTACGCCAACCTGACCCAGGAGAAGCTCGCCGAGAAGGCGGAGCTGGGACGGTCGACGATCCAGCGCGTAGAGTCCGGCGACGGCATCAAGTACGCGCACTTGTATCTCATCGCCATGGCGCTCGACGTCCAGGTCGCCGACCTGGTGCGGTGACCCGCCGCGGCCGGCGGCACGCGGCCGCGGCGGGTCCTCGGGCAGCCGCTCTTCGGGGGTCTGAGCAGCCGCCCCTTTTCCGAACCCTGCGCGAGACGGGGCACGCTGGGCTCGGGGGTTTATGAGGGCAGTGTGCGCCACGCCCTCAGCAGCGTCATGGCCGTTTCGCACCGCGTCTGTCCGTGCTTGCGGTCGCCGCACCCCGTGGCGTGTTCGAAGAAGGCGTGCCACGCTTTCCGCTTGGGGGCGGGTGTGCTGGTGCCGGATATCCGCCGTGTGTGGCCGAAGCGGTTGGTGTTGTCGCGTCCCTGCCAGTTGGGGCTCATGCTGGGTCTTCTTCGGTGGTCAGGTGGGCGCCGACCGCGACCAGTTGTGCGACGGCGTAGTGCCCGCACAGTTCGGCGGCCGAGGACATCGGTACGGACCAGTAGGGCGACTCGTGGGTGGTCGGGTGGACTGAGTCCGGCCGGGGCACCACCAGGTAGCTTCCGCGTCCCAGGCATGTGGCTCGCGGGTCACGCCATGTTCTGGCGGTGCCAGCGAGTACGAGGGCGTAGTAGCGGCTTCCGCGCGGGTCGCAGATGACGGGCTTTTCGAAGAGGTCCTCGGTGAGGAACTCGTCCACTACGGCTGGATCTTCGCTGCCTGCCGCGGCGTGCACGAGGTGTGCGGGGATTCGGACGGCGGAGAACAGGGTTCCCAGGGGTAGTAGTACGAGGCCGTCGTCCGAGAGCCATTCCTGTAGGGCCTTGCTGGGTTCGGGGTGTGCGGACAGTAGCCAGTGGGCGGCGGCCAGCTCGTGATACGCGGCGGTGGTCACAGGCCTTCCTCCGGGGCGTGGGCGAGTTCGTCTTCCGGGAGTACGTATGGGCGGACGAGGGGGCTGCTGGGGGGTTCTTCGATGGGGGTTCGCTGTTTCGGGTGTGGCCACATGTGGGGGGCGCGGCGGTGGCGGGCGGCGGCGAGGACGGTGGCCCACTTTTGGGTGGTCG
>CAMLJW010000426.1 GCA_946480485.1 uncultured Streptomyces sp.
CCTTTCCCACCACACCGTATACGCCTTCCGAAAGCGCCGACCTCGATCTTCCGAAGAGCGCCCGGGAGGGCGGGCAGCCCTCACCCGTCTCCGAGAGCGGCCATGTGTACGGCATGAGTCCGGTCGACCGGAGCGTGTGGGAGTGGCGGGGCTCGGGCTGGGAACAGGTCGGCGCCCCCGCCGGGCAGATCTATGCCGGCCGCGCGGGGCTGTTCGCGACGGACCCGAAGGACGGCCGGATCTTCGCGCACCGGGACGGAAAGTGGATCTACGTGGGCGACCGGGGAGCCGGTTCCGTCCTCGCGGTCGGCGACGGGCTGTGGGTCCTCAGCGGCGACAGGTCGGCCGTCTACGAGTGGGGTGGCGCACGAGACAGCTGGACCAGGATCGGCTGGGCCGCCCGTCAGCTGTACGCGGGCAAGCCGGGCCTGTTCGCCACGGATCCCCATGACGGCAGGATCCGGAAGTACGGCGGTGCTCCGGACTCGTGGTCCAACGCCGGATACGACGCGCTCGGGTTCGCCGTCGACGACGATCACCTCTACGGCCTCAGCAGGAAGGACCACGGAGTCTTGCGCTGGGGAACCGGGAACGATCTGGACTGGTCCAGGCTCGGTCGAGAGGAATTCCGTCAGATCTACGCCGGGGGCGCCGGCCTGTTCGCCACCGCCCGCGACAGCGGCCAACTGTTCGCGTACGGCACCCGATCGCAGAGTTGGACCCGCGTGGGCGGCACTGCCACCTCGTACGCCGTCGCCGCCGACCACGTCTACCGGCGCGACGCTCAGGGAGTCTGGCAGTGGACCGGCACCGGCGACCGCTCCGGCAAGTGGGTCCAGATCGGCGGGCCGGCACTGAGTCTGGTGACGTCGGGCTGACGTCGGCCCGCGGCTCACAGAAGGCCCGGCCCACTCCGCGCGTCACGGCCACATGGAGCGGCCCCGGCTGGATCCACGTCCAGCCGGGGCCTGGTCCCGCCTGCCCCCTATGAGCTCACGGGGTGCGGGGACGGGCGGGGGGTCTATGAGGGCAGCTTGCGCCACGCTCTCAGCAACTTCGTGGCTTCCTCGCACCGCATCTGGCCATGCCCGCAGTCGTCGCCGTCCGTGGAGTGCTCGAAGAAGGCGCGCGACGCTTTCCGCCGGGCGGTGTGGTGTTGCTCGCTGTCCGCTGTCCGCTGTCCGCTGCTGTGGCCGGAGCCGCTGCCGTCGTCGCGCCACTGCCGACTGGTGCCGCTCACACTGTCTCCTCTTCGGCGGTCAGGTGGCTGCCGACTGCCACCAGTTGCGCGACGGCGGCCGGCCCGCACAGCTCAGCAGCCGAAAACATCGGCACCGACCAGTAAGACGACGAAGCCTGGTGCTTCGGGTCTACCGCGTCCAGTCGGGGCACCCCCAGATAGGTTCCGTTCCCCAAGCATTCCGCTCGCGGGTCACGCCATCTTCCGGTGGTGCCGGCGGGCACGAGGGCGTAGTAGCGGCATCCGCGCGGGTCGCAGATGACCGGGCCTGCGACGAGGGCCTCGGCGAGGAACGTGTCCACCACTGTTGGATCCTCGCTGCCTGCCGCAGCGTGTACCAGGTGTCCTGGGATCCGGACGGCGGAGAACAGGGTTCCCAGGGGGAGTAGTACGAGACCGCCCTTGGAGAGCCATTCTTGTAGGGCTTGGTCGGGTTCGGGGTGCGCGGACAGGAGCCAGTGGGCGGCCGCCAATTCCCGGTACTCGGTCGTCGTCACTGGTTCTCCCCTGAGGGGGAGGCCAGGGCTTGGGTGTGTTCGTCGTCGGACAGCACGTAGGCGCGGACGAGGGCGCCGATGGCGGGGTCTTGCGGTGCGGGCCATAGGTGTGGGGCGCGGCGGTGGCGGGCGGCGGCGAGGATTTCGGCCCATGTGTGGGGTAACGGACGGTCCTCCGCCGGGCACGAGCCGGACTTCGGCGCCGATCCGGTGAGGTCCGCGCTGTCGGCTTCCCGCAGCCCGAACGGGTGCGTTCTCACGTTTTTGAGTGCACGTGGTAGAAGGTGCATTCCTCGATCTGCTCCGATCAGGTCGGCCACGCCCCGGAAGGCCTCGCCTCCTTGCCGGGTCTTTCCGTACCCGCCGACGCTAGGGAGCTGCTGCGCACCACTTCCAGCAATGTGCAGTTATGTGCGAGCCGCCTGTCTTGGTGGGTGTTCACGACGAGGCGGCCTTGACCCCTGCCCTACCAGGCCCCACGGTGATGCAGAAAACTGCACAGGCCGTGGATGGAGACTGACATGTCGCTACTGTTCATCGGGATCGACCCGAACACCGGTGATGACGAGAGCCCAACGGTGTGGGTCGACCAGGAGAAGCAGGAACTCGTACTCCAGGGCTGGAAGCCCGACACCGAACTCGAAGCGGAGTGCGCCGCGTTCGAGGTTCCCGGCCACGCCAAGGGCATCCCGGAGAACGAGGCAGTGATCCGCATCCCCGCCAGGATGGTGCCGATGATCAGGGAGGCGTGCGATGCCGTCGAGCGTGCCGACATTCGATGAGCTGATGGCGGGCTGCCGGTCGGCTGTTCATCTGGAGATGCGTGACTCCTATGCCGTCGAATACGAGGAGGGTCCGTTCGCCGCCTGGCGGGCCGGTTTCCGCCATGATCCGGCGGACCGGGCATCGTGGTGGCGACCGTGGCTCGACCTCATCGAGGAGACCGTCGGCCGCGGTGCCGTCGTGCGCCGGGCCCGCATCGTGTCCGAACCGGTCAGCGAGTACACCCGCTTCCTGTACGATGGCACGTTCACCAACGTCGCCGCAGGCGAACAGGTGCGCTGGCTGCCCCGCCGCCAGGCCTCCGACATCGCCCTACCGGGCAACGACTTCTGGCTGTTCGACGGACGGCTGGTCCGGTGGAACCACTTCACCGGCGAAGGCGCCTCGGGAGGCCAGGAGGTCTCTGACGATCCGGCAGACGCCACGTTGTGCGCGGAGGCGTTCGAAGCCGTATGGGCGCGAGCCACCCCGCACGACCAGTACGACATCCGCTGACAAGACGTACGGGACAGACCAGCTCGCATGCCCATCTCCCCGTCCTCGTCGGCCCAGGCCGCGCGCGAGGCTGTCGCCTTGCGTCTGCGGGACCTCCGCAAGAGCGCTGGGATGACGGTCGTCGAGCTGGCCGAACGGTGCCACTGGCATCACTCCAAGACCTCGCGGATCGAGAACGCCCTAACCGTCCCGTCAGCGAAGGACATTCGCGCATGGACCAGGGCGTGCACGGCGACCGATCAGGCGGAAGATCTCATTGCTCAGTCGCTGCACGCAGAATCGATGTACACGGAGTGGCGGCATCAGGTTCGCCGCGGCCTGAAGCACCTGCAGGACAGTGCCGTGCGGCTCTTCAGCGCGACCCGGCTGTTCAAGGTCTACTCCTCGTCGCTGGTGCCGGGCCTGCTGCAGACGGAGGGGTACGCCGCGGGCGTGCTGGCCATCAGCGCCCGGTTCCGTGACCTTCCGGTGGACGACAGTGCGGAAGCTGCGCGGGCGCGCGTTGACCGCTCCCGCGTCATTCACGAGCCGGGTCACCGGTTCGTGCTGCTCATGGAAGAGGCCGCGCTCCGATATCAGATCGGGGATGCGGATGCGATGGTCGCGCAGCTCGGCTATCTGCTCACCGCGGGCGCGCTGCCTCAGGTGTCGCTGGGCATCATCCCAACGGCCACCCAGGAGCGGGCCCAGTGGCCGCGGGAGACGTTCCACATCTACGACGACACGCTGGTGTCCGTCGAGCTTGTGTCAGCCCGTGTGAGGATCACGCAGCCCTCGGAGATCGCCCAGTACTTGAAGGCGTTCGAGCAACTGCGCGGGATGGCCGTGTACGGGGCCGAGGCGCGCGCCCTGATTCTGAAGGCGATGGAAGCGCTGCACCGACCCTCGTAGGACGGGACTTGCAGGCTGTAGCCGTCGGGGCAGGTCTGCCCATCGCGGCCGTCGGCGCCATCAGGTTGACAGGTGCTCGCCCGGCATGGTCGAGGGATAGAGCCTGGCCGCCTCCACACGATTCCGCGTGCCCAGCAGCCAGAGAATCTTGCTGACATAGTGCTTCACCGTGGACGTGCTCAGTCTCAGTTCAGTCGCGATCTCCCGGTTCGTGTAACCGAGATGCATCAGGCGAAAGACGTCCCAGGCCCGGGTGGGTAAGTCGGGCGAGTCCGATGGACGGGCGCCGACCGGATCGGGACGCCACCGCACCTCATACCCATGGGCGGCCGCTAACAGGGCTCCTGCGATGGCCTGTGTCGGGGCGACCGAGGAGACCGTGGCCCTCAGTGGAACGGCGATAAGGGAGGGCCGCCAGCGGGAGAGCCACTCGTCGGGAGCTATGAGCACGGTCGGCAGCCGGCTGAGGTCGCTATGAGAGAACAGGGACGCCGGGAGCGCGGTGTTGTCTGCGAGAAAGAGCAGGACTCCCGGTTCGGGGCGTTCGGGGCCCCTCCCAAGGGATGTGTCATGCATGGACATTACGGCGGCGTACGGTCGCATCGCTTTGATCAGTTGTTGTGTTCGCGCATGCGTGCCGCACACCACATGTATGTGCAACAAGTTCCCTCCCCCGAAGGCATCAGGCATCACATGGGAGTGGTCAGCTCCGCCGCCCGGCCGGGACCGGCGCCTTGGCACCGA
>CAMLJW010000427.1 GCA_946480485.1 uncultured Streptomyces sp.
CATCCATACGGAGCGGTGCCGCCCCGTCCCTCCTGCCATAGTGAGTTTGATAAGAGTGTTCTTCGGACGGTACCCCAGCATTGTCACCCGAGGCCGCACGGCCCGGCTGACGACCCCGTCCACGCTTGCTCCAACGGCGTGGAGTCCGCAAGGGTTCCCGGACCGTCCTCATGGGGCTTCGTGGCCGTTTGCCACCGTCTACGAGAGTGCCTCAGCCGCCGTAGACGTGAGGAGCGAGCGTACCGACGAACGGCAGGTTCCGGTACTTCTCGGCGTAGTCGAGGCCGTAGCCGATGACGAACTCGTTGGGGATGTCGAAGCCGACCCACTCCACGTCGATCGCGACCTTGGCCGCCTCCGGCTTGCGCAGCAGTGTGCACACCTTGAGGGACGCGGGCTCGCGGGATCCGAGGTTGGAGATCAGCCAGGACAGCGTCAGACCGGAGTCGATGACGTCCTCGACGATCAGGACGTGCTTGCCCTTGATGTCGGTGTCGAGGTCCTTGAGAATCCGCACCACACCGGAGGACTGCGTGCCCGCGCCGTACGAGGACACCGCCATCCAGTCCATCGTGACGGGGGTGGACAGCGCGCGGGCGAGGTCGGCCATGACCATCACCGCGCCCTTGAGGACACCGATGATCAGCAGGTCCTTGCCCGCGTACTCCGCGTCGATCTTCGCGGCCAGCTCGGCCAGCTTCGCGTCGATCTCTTCCTTGGTGATGAGCACCGACTTGAGGTCGGTGCCCATGTCTTTCGCGTCCACCCGCATCACTTTCGGTCGTCCCGCTTTTATGGCGACCGCTCGGGCCACCCACGACCCGCGCAAGGGGCCGGCGGAGGGTCCGGATTCAGCCCTGCCGAATCACCAGTCTGCCACCCTGCCGTTGGACGACGACTCTGCCCGGGAGATTGATGGCTCCCTGGCCACGCCAACCGGTGATCAGTCGGTCGACCTCTTCGATGTGCCGGGCGAACAGCGAACCCGGGGGTGCCCCGGCCTCGATGGCGGCGCGGCGCAGGATGCGGCGGCGAACGGCAGGCGGCAGGGCGTACAGCTTGGCGCACTCCAGGAGGCCGGCGGCGTCGCGCACGGCGGCCTCGGCCTGCCCGGCCCACGCGTCGAGGGCGTCGGCGTCGTCACGGGACAGCTGTGCCGTACGGGCGAGGGCTCCGACCACACCCTTGCCGAGGGCCTTCTCCAGGGCGGGCAGACCCTCGTGGCGCAGGCGCGACCTCGTATAGGCGGGGTCGGCGTTGTGGGGGTCGTCCCAGACGGCGAGCGACTGGACCATGCAGGCCTTGCGAGCGGTCTGCCGGTCGAGGTGCAGGAAGGGGCGGCGGTAACGGCGGGCGGCCCCCGGGCCCCCGGAAACAGCGGCCATTCCGGACAGGGAGCGGATGCCGGAGCCGCGAGCGAGGCCCAGCAGGACGGTTTCGGCCTGGTCGTCGCGGGTGTGGCCGAGCAGGACCGCGGCGGCGCCGTGGCGCTCGGCCGCTGCGTCCAGGGCGGCGTACCGCGCGTCGCGGGCGGCGGCCTCGGGCCCTCCCTGGCGGCCGACGGACACGGCGGTGGACTCGACCGGTGTGAGGCCGAGTTCGGTGAGTCGTGCGACGACTTCTTCGGCGCGCAGGTCGGAGCCGGGCTGCAGACCGTGGTCGACGGTGACGCCACCGGCGCGGATGCCGAGTTTGGGGGCTTCGAAGGCGAGGGCGGAGGCGAGCGCCATGGAGTCGGCCCCGCCGGAGCACGCCACGAGCACGAGCGGCGGGGATGGGGGTACCTCCCGGCTCGAGCGCGGTCGAGGGCTTGGGGGAAGCTCGTGCGGCGTGCCGATGGAGGCAGGGGTGTCAGCAGAAGCCGACATGTCAATGGAGGCAGTGTCAGCAGAAGCCGGCTTGTCCGCAGAGCCAGGCCTGTCGGCAGAGGCGGGTGTTTGGTCGGTGAGGACGTCGTGGAGGACGCGGCGGACCGCCAGACGTATCGCCGCGACCGCAGGATGGGGACCCATGTCCGGTTCCCTTCATGAAACTGTCGGGGGTGAGCCCGATGTCGGTCACTCAGAGTGTGTAGATGGTGACAGAACCGAGCCGTTCCCCGAGCATCGCACGCCTACCCATCGCTCACGGTCCCTCGGACGGGTGATAGCGGGGGCGTACACCTGCCGTCGGCCGGATTCGTTTCACGACTCTGCCTTACGGTGCACCCGCGCAACCCAGTCAGCCGGTTTGGAGATCTCCGCCTTGGTCGGGAGCGTGTTCGGCGAGGTCCACACACGGTTGAACCCGTCCATGCCAACCTGCTCCACGACCGCCCGTACGAAACGCTCCCCGTCCCGGTACTGGCGCAGCTTCGCGTCCAGGCCGAGCAGCTTGCGCAGCGCCAGGTCCAGGCGGGAGGCCCCGCGCGCGCGGCGCTGCTGGAATTTCTCGCGGATCTCGGCGACGGACGGAACCACGTCGGGGCCCACGCCGTCCATCACGAAGTCCGCGTGGCCCTCCAGGAGCGACATCACGGCGGTCAGCCGGCCGAGGATCTCCCGCTGGGCGGGCGTCTGGACGATGTCGACGATGGACCGCCCGCCGTTCTCGCCCTCCTCTCCCTCGGGACGGCCGCCGGCGAGCGTCTGGGCGGCCTCCCGGATACGCTCCAGGACCGTCATGGGGTCGACCTCGGTCTCCTCCAGGAAAGACTGGATTTCGCCCTCGAGGTGGTCACGCAGCCAGGGCACCGCCGTGAACTGCGTCCGGTGCGTCTCCTCATGCAGGCAGACCCAGAGCCTGAAGTCATGGGGCCGCACGTCGAGCTCACGCTCGACGTGCACGATGTTCGGGGCGACCAGGAGCAGCCTGCCGCCGCCGTTCTCGCCCGCCGGGAGCTCACGGGTCGCCGGGGCGAACGTCTCGTACTGCCCGAGGACCCGGGAGGCCAGGAACGACAGGAGCATGCCCAGCTCGACGCCGGTGACCTTGCCGCCGACGGCGCCGAGGACGGCTCCGCCGGGTGTGTTGCCGCGCCGCTCCTGCATCTTGTCCAGCAGCGGCTTGAGGATTGCCCGGAATCCGGCGACGTTCGCCCGGACCCAGCCGGGGCGGTCGACGACGAGCACGGGGGTGTCCTGGAGGTCCTCACCGCCCATCCGCGTGAAGCCGCGCACGTGCCCCTCCGACGCCTTGGCGTGCCGGCGCAGCTCCGCGACAACCGCCCGTGCTTCGTCGCGACTCACCTCTGGTCCCGGCCGTACGAGCCGGGTCGCGGTCGCCACCGCGAGATTCCAGTCGACCATCTCCGCACCACCGATGCTCGTCATGTGTCAACCGTACGTGAGCGCTGCCGCTGGGGGCAGGGAGTGAGGTTCGTGGAGGAATGCCGTGGTGCGCAATCCGCGGGCCCGTCCGTGGCGGGTCGCTCCCGCCCGGCCAAGGCACGTGATGTCACAGCCCCGCGCCCTTAGGGGGCGCAGCCGCAGGTCGCCAGGGCCGAAGCCGCGCTGTCCAGCGTCTTCTGGGTGGCTGTCGGGTCCGTGGGGTGGTTTGCGGACGTCAGAAAGGCGAAAGCGAGGAGCCGGCCGTCCCTGTCGACCACCGTGCCGGCCAAGGTGTGTACGCCCGTGAGGGTGCCCGTCTTGGCCCGTACGACGCCGGTGCCGGGCTGATCGGCGTAGCGGTTGCGCAGAGTGCCGGTGAAGCCCGCAACCGGCAGGCCGGTGAGGGCCGGGCGGAGTTCGGGGTGGCCGGGGTCGCTCGCCTTGGCCAGCAGGGCGGTGAGCAGGTCGGCGGTGAGTTTGTCGGCGCGGTCCAGGCCGCTGCCGTCCGCGAACTCCGCGTCCTCCAAGGGCAGGTCGAGCTTCTTCAGTCGCGTACGGATCGCCGTGGCGCCGCCTTCGAAGCTCGCCTGTTCGCCGGTGGCGAGCGCGGTCTGGCGGGCCAGGGCCTCGGCGATGTCGTTGTCGCTGTTGGTCAGCATCCGCTCGACCAGGGCCGACACGGGCGGGGACTCGACGGTGGCGAGGGTCTTGGCACGGCCGGTCGCCCTGGCGGGCCCGGGCGACTGTGTCCTGATGCCGCGGTCGTGGAGGAGGTCCGCGAACGTGCGGGCCGCGTCGGCCGCCGGATCCGTACTCCGCTCCGCGGGCCCGCTGAACGAGTCGTCGAGGCGCCCCTCGTCGACCATCAGGGTGCTTACCGGCGCGAGGTTGGCGTTGGGACCGATGGGGTGCACTGGTGTGCCCACGTACAGCGAGGTGTCGTACGACAGCGTCACGTCGTCCAGTTCGCGGGCCTTCAAGGCTCGGGCCGTGTCGTCGGCGAGCGTGCGCAGGCTCGCGTGGCCGTGCGCCTCCTCGCGGGCGGTCAGCGTGGGGTCGCCGCCGCCGACGAGGACGACCTCCCTGGTGTCGGGTTCGAGGACCGTACGGGTCGCGATGCGGTGGCCGGCGCCCGCCGCGTCGAGCACCGCGACGGCGGTGGCGATCTTCGTGGTGGAGGCGGGCGTCAGCGCCCGGTCCGCGCCCTGGCCGTACAGCCGCCTGCCGGTGGCCACGTCGACGACCGAGGCCGTATGCGCGGAGCCCGGCGAAGGATCGTCGAGCAGCGGGCCGAGGACGTCGGTGAGGGCCTTCTCGGTGGGCGCC
>CAMLJW010000428.1 GCA_946480485.1 uncultured Streptomyces sp.
ACCAGTAACCTGCCGGTTAACAGCCGGCTGCTCTGCCAATTGAGCTACGGAGGATCGAGCTCCCCCGACTGGACTCGAACCAGTAACCTGCCGGTTAACAGCCGGCTGCTCTGCCAATTGAGCTACGGAGGATTGCCTCGTCGCATCGAACGCACCTGTCTGGGTATTCGCCAGAAGGCGCGCGCTCGCTGCGACACATACATTAGCGCAAGCAGGGGGGTGCTCCGCCAATCGGTTCTCCCCCGCAACCGATGCCGACTCAAGGGAAGGGTGGCCCTCATGCGCTACCGGCTCACGTTCGTCGTCGGACTCGCCCTGGGTTACGTGCTGGGCACGCGAGCCGGGCGCGAGCGGTATGAGCAGTTGAAGAAGTCCGCCCGGGAGATCTCTCAGAACCCCGCGGTGCGCAACACCGCGGAGGCGGCGGCCCATCAGGGGCGCCACTTCGCGGGCAAGGCTTATCACGTGGTAAGCGACCGGGTCGGTGACCATGTCCCGGACGCGTTTGCCGAGCGCGTACGATCCCTGCGCGAACGCAACACGGACGGCGCGGCGGCCAACGACGACTGGGGCACCAGCAACACGTAGACGGCTCCGGCGACATCGCCGGCGTGGACTGCGACACGTGGACGACCCGACTGGTCTGATTTGCGACACGTGGACGACAGGAGTGATCTGGCCTGTGACCCGTGGCTGACTCGTGTGCACTGCGACACGTGAACGACTGTAGTTCGAGCGACATTCAGCAGGTCAGCGCGTCATGGGTGCACACCGCCTCCGTCGGACCTGCTCGGCGTCATCCGGCGGTACGGCAGTATTTCCGCCATGGGGATAGTCGCCGGGCTGGATAGTTCGCCCGATTCCACTCGCATCGCCGTCTGCGACGCGGACAGCGGAGCCGTGCTCCGGCAGGGGTACGCTCCGCATCCGGTCGACGGCGGTGCCGAGCGTGGCCGGGCCTCGGATGTGGACCCGCAAGCCTGGCTGCTGTCCCTCGGTGAAGCGGCGAGTGGCGGGCTGCTCGAAGGCGTGCAGGCCATCGGCGTATCGGCGCAGCAGAACGCGCTCTTGCCGCTGGACCCGCAGGGCAACACCGTGCGCCCGGCGCTGACCGGCGGGGACAAGCGGGCGCAGGTCTGCGCCGCCGATCTTGTCGACGCGCTGGGCGGTCACGAGGCCTGGGCCCACGCCGTGGGCTGCGTACCGCAGGCGGCTCACCCCGTGACGAAGCTGCGCTGGCTGGCCAGGAACGAGCCCGATGCCGCGCTGCGCACCGCCCTGCTCATGCAGGCACACGACTGGCTGGTGTGGCAGCTGCTCGGTCGGCCGGCGCGCCGGACCACCGACCGCGGCGGGGCCTCCGGTACGGGCTACTGGTGTGCGGTGAACGGTGCGTACCGGCCTGATCTGGTCGAGCTGGCGCTCGGCCATGAAGCGCTGCTGCCCGATGTGCTCGGTCCGTCCGAGGCCGCGGGGACGACGCCGGAGGGGCTGCTGATCTCGGCGGGGACGGGCGAGACGATGGCCGCGGCGTTCGGGCTCGGGATCGGGCTCGGCGACGCGGTGGTGTCGCTCGGCGCCTCGGGGTCCGTGATGGCCGTCCACCACGGGGCGCTGGTCGACCCGTCCGGGATGATCACTTCGCTCGCGGACGCGACGGGCATGCATCTGCCGGTCGTCACCACGCTGAACGCCGTACGAGCGCTGCGCGGGACCGCCGAACTCCTCGGCCTGCCCGACCTGGAGACCCTGTCCGACCTGGCGATGAAGTCGACTCCTGGCGCCCACGGGCTCGTACTGCTGCCGTATCTGGAAGGCGAGCGGGTGCCCGCACTGCCGCATACGGCGGGGACGCTGTCGGGGCTGCGGCGGGAGTCGATGAGGCCCGAGCATCTGGCGCGGGCCGCGTTCGAGGGCATGCTGTGCGGGCTCGTGGACGCGCTGGACGTGCTACGCCACCGGGGCGTGGGGGTGCGGCGGATCTTCCTGCTGGGGCCGGCCGCCGAGCTGCCCGCCGTGCAGGCCTGCGCGCCCTCGCTGCTGGGCGTGCAGATCGTGGTGCCGCAGCCCGCCGACTACGCGGCGATCGGCGCGGCACGGCAGGCGGCCTGGGCGCTCGGCGTCTCGCGGGGCACACTCGATCCGCGGCAGCCGCCCGCCTGGCAGGGGGCGACCGTGCAGGTTCTGGAGCCCGGCGAGGAGCTGGCGGTGGGGCAGGCGGTACGGCAGCAGTACACGTCGGTACGGGACCAGACCCATCCGGGCGCCCAAAGATCCTGACCCGCGAGGCCCCAGAAGGCCGAGGCTCGACGAGGCCAGGCCCCAAATCCCAAGGGCCCAGTCCCAAGGCGCCGGTCCCAAGGGCCCAGTCCCAAAGCACCAGTCCCAAAGCACCAGTCCCAAGGGCCCAGTCTTAAGGCCCAACGCCCAGAGTCCGGAATTCTCTGTTCCGGACTGCTTGCGCGGTTCTTGAAACGCTCTTGGCGTAATTGGTTGGGGTAACACCGGTGGAGTGTCCGACGATAGCCGTGGTGGTCACCGCTCCCGCTCCCTGTCGCCGACTCCGAGAGACCAGCGTGCTCATACGACTCCTGTTTGCTTACCTGAGGCCTTACAAGAAGCCCATCACGTTACTGGTGCTGCTGCAGTTCCTGCAGACCTGCGCCACCCTCTACCTCCCCACCCTGAACGCGGACATCATCGACAACGGTGTCGTGCAGGGCGACACGAGCTACATCCTGTCCTTCGGCGCGCTGATGATCGGCGTCTCGCTGGCACAGGTCGTCTGCAACATCTGCGCGGTCTACTACAGCGCCCGCACGGCCTCGGCGGTCGGCCGGGACATCCGGGCCGACGTCTTCGACCAGGTGCAGTCGTTCTCGGCGCGCGAGATCGGCCACTTCGGGGCCCCGTCGCTGATCACCCGCACCACGAACGACGTGCAGCAGGTGCAGATGCTGGCCCTGATGACGTTCACGCTGATGGTGTCGGCGCCGATCATGTGCGTGGGCAGCATCGTCATGGCGCTCGGCCTCGACGTGCCGCTGTCCGGGGTGCCGGTCGCCGTGGTGCCGGTCCTCGGCATCAGCGTGAGCCTGATCGTGCGCCGCCTGCGCCCGCTGTTCCGCACCATGCAGGAACGCCTGGACACGGTGAACCGGGTGCTGCGGGAACAGATCACCGGCAACCGCGTCATCCGCGCCTTCGTCCGCGACGCGTACGAGGAGGAACGCTTCCGGAGGGCGAACGTCGACCTCACCGATGTGTCGCTGGGCACCGGGCGGATGCTGGCGCTGATGTTCCCGATCGTCTTGACCGTGGTGAACGTGTCGTCGATCGCGGTGGTGTGGTTCGGCGCGCACCGCATCGACAGCGGTGGGATGAAGATCGGGGCGCTGACCGCGTTCCTCGCCTATCTGATGCAGATCGTCATATCCGTGATGATGGCCAACTTCATGATCATGATGGTGCCGCGCGCCGAGGTCTGCGCCGAGCGCATCAAGGAGGTCCTGGAGACGGAGAGCAGCGTCGTCCCTCCGACCGCTCCCGTAAGGGAACTGCAGCGCCACGGTCATCTGGAGATCCGCGGAGCCGGTTTCCGTTACCCCGGCGCCGAGGAGCCGGTGCTGAAGTCCGTCGACCTGGTGGCCCGGCCCGGCGAGACGACCGCCGTGATCGGGGTGACCGGCAGCGGCAAGTCCACGCTGCTCGGGCTGATCCCACGGCTGTTCGACGCCACGGACGGTGAGGTCCTCGTCGACGGCGTGGACGTACAGACCCTCGAGCCGCGGCTGCTCGCGCGCACCGTGGGCCTCGTACCGCAGAAGCCGTATCTGTTCGCGGGCACGGTGGCCACAAACCTGCGGTACGGGAATCCGGAGGCGACCGACGAGGAGTTGTGGCACGCGCTGGAGGTGGCGCAGGCCAAAAGCTTCGTGGAGCGGCTGGAGAGCGGGCTCGACTCGCCCATCGCGCAGGGCGGCACGAATGTGTCGGGCGGTCAGCGGCAGCGGCTCGCGATCGCCCGCACGCTCGTACAGCACCCGGAGATCTACCTCTTCGACGACTCGTTCTCGGCGCTCGACTACGCGACGGACGCGGCCCTGCGTACGGCGCTCGCGCGCGAGACCGCGGAGGCGACCGTCGTGATCGTCGCGCAGCGCGTCTCGACCATCCGGGACGCTGACCGGATCGTCGTCCTCGACGGGGGGCGGGTCGTCGGGATGGGCCGTCACCACGAGCTGATGGCGGACAACCAGACCTACCGGGATGTCGTGCTCTCCCAGCTGACGGAAGCGGAGGCGGCCTGATGGCAGGGCCCATGTGGCGCATGAGGACCGAGGACGGCCCCGATCAGCACTCGATGGACTTCAAAGGGTCCGGGAAGCGGCTGCTCGCGCGGTTCAGACCCGAGCGGGCCACCGTGTACGGGATGCTGCTCGCCGTGGTCCTGAGCGTGGGGCTGTCGACGGTAGGCCCGAAGATCCTTGGCCGGGCGACCGACCTCGTCTTCGCTGGGGTCGTCGGGCGGGAGATGCCCGAGGGCGCCACCAAGACCGAGGTGCTGACGTCCATGCGGGAGCGCGGTGACGGCGGTATGGCCGACATGCTCTCCGGTACGGACTTCACT
>CAMLJW010000429.1 GCA_946480485.1 uncultured Streptomyces sp.
GATGAGAAGGTTCATGAAGTGGTGCTGGAAGGACTGGAATCCGAGGTCTCCGAGATATCCGGGGTCACGGCGCCGTGCTGCCCACCGCTGAGCGAGCGGCCGTTGACGGCCGAGGAGGCCCAGCGGACCGCCACGATGTTCAAGGCGCTCGGTGATCCGGTACGGCTGCGGCTGTTCTCCCTGGTCGCCTCGTATGAGGGCGGTGAGGCCTGCGTGTGCGACATCTCCGATGTCGGCGTCTCCCAGCCGACCGTGTCCCACCACCTGAAGAAGCTCAGGGAGGCCGGGCTGCTCGCCTCCGAGCGGCGCGGCACCTGGGTGTACTACCGCGTCGAGCCGTCCGTGCTGGCGGCGATGGGGCAGCTGCTGGGCAACCGACGGGCCTGAGTCCGCCGGTCAGCGGGCGATCCGCGTGGTCCGCCACAGACGGCGGGCCCGGTGGACGTGGTCGACCAGGTGCACCTGCCCCCTACCGATTCCGGACCCGCGCCCACGCCCCGTGGCGCCGCCGTTGACGAAGGCCCCGCCCACGGGGTTCACCAGTCCGGCGTCAGCCTGCCGTCCGGGAAGGCGCCGGCGGCCCCCGCCCTCCCGGACCACGGGACAACAGAGGCCCTACGGAAGGAACCCGTGTCAGTTCCAGCTGGCGTGCAGGGGTTTGCCCTCCGCGTAACCGGCTGCGCTCTGTACACCGACCACGGCCTTCTCGGTGAACTCCTCCAGAGAGCCCGCGCCGGCGTAGGTGCAGGCGGAGCGGACGCCCGCGATGATCGAGTCGATCAGGTCCTCGACGCCCGGACGCGTCGGGTCCAGGAACATACGGGAGGTGGAGATGCCCTCCTCGAACAGGCCCTTGCGGGCACGGTCGTACGCGGACTCCTCCGACGTGCGGTTGCGCACAGCACGTGAGGACGCCATGCCGTACGACTCCTTGTAGAGGCGCCCGTCGGCGTCCTGATGCAGGTCGCCCGGCGACTCGTACGTACCGGCGAACCAGGAGCCGATCATGACGTTCGACGCGCCCGCCGCCAGCGCCATGGCGACGTCGCGCGGGTGGCGCACACCGCCGTCGGCCCACACGTGCTTGCCGTACTTCCTCGCCTCGGCGGCGCACTCCAGGACCGCCGAGAACTGCGGGCGCCCGACACCGGTCATCATGCGTGTGGTGCACATGGCGCCCGGTCCGACACCGACCTTGACGATGTCCGCCCCGGCCTCGACCAGGTCGCGTACGCCTTCGGCCGCGACGATGTTGCCGGCCACGAGCGGCACCCGCGGGTCGAGGGCGCGCACGGTTCTGATCGCGCTGATCATCGACTCCTGGTGGCCGTGCGCCGTGTCGATGACAAGCGTGTCCACGCCCGCGTCGAGCAACTGCTTGGCCTTGCCCGCCACGTCGCCGTTGACGCCGACGGCGGCTGCGATGCGCAGCCTGCCGTTCGCGTCGGTGGCCGGCGTGTAGAGCGTGGCGCGCAGGGCGCCCTTGCGGGTGAGGATGCCCGCGAGGCGACCGTCCTGGTCGACGGCGGGCGCGTAGCGGCGGTTGGCGGAGTCGAGCGTGTTGAAGGCCTCGCGTGGGTCGATGTCCGCGTCGAGCAGCAGCAGGTCCCGTGACATGACCTCGGTCAGCTGCGTGAACCGGTCGACCCCGCTCAGGTCGGCGTCGGTGACCACGCCCATGGGCTCGCCGTATTCGTCCACCACGACGCCCGCGTTGTGCGCCCGCTTGGGCAGCAGCGCCAGCGCGTCGGCGACGGTCTGGTGGGGAGCAAGCACGATCGGGGTGTCCAGTACCAGATGACGGCCCTTGACCCAGGAGACGACCTCGGTGACGACCTCGATCGGGATGTCCTGTGGAATGACGACGAGCCCGCCGCGGCGGGCCACGGTCTCGGCCATCCTGCGCCCCGCGATCGCCGTCATATTGGCGACCACCAGCGCAATCGTGGTGCCGGTTCCGTCCGGCGAGGCCAGGTCGACGTCCTGTCGCGAACCGACCGCGGAACGGCTCGGCACCATGAAGACGTCGTCGTACGTCAGGTCGTACCCGGGCTTGATGTCATGGAGGAAACGCACGTGCTGCACATCCCAGTCGATCAGAGGTGGCCCCGGACAGGTCAGCCAGGGGGAGGAGCACGTACTTCATTGTCCCATGTCGGTGGGTACGTGTTGACGACTCGGAGGGTTTGGAGGACCTGGCCTGGGAGGCTTGGTGTGGAGGACTTGGTGTGGAGGACCGAGGACCTGTAGGGATCACCGGTGTGCACAGGGGACGGGACAGGAATGGGCCGGGGCAGCGGGTCGCCGGTGCTGCCACAGCCGTCCCCGCGCGACGCGCCGACCGATCAGGGTCCGTCCGGGTCCGCCCGGTCCAGCGCCGGACGCGGCGTCGGGCCGGCCGCCATCAGAATGTCCGCGGCCGACGTGTCGGTCACCAGACTGGTGACCAGGCCGGACCGGAGCACCGCGTCGATGGCGCCCGCCTTGCGCTGTCCGCCCGCGATCGCGACGACCTCGGGAATACGCCGCAACCGGTCGGCCTCGACCGTGATGCACCGCTCCCCCAGGTCCCGGCCGATCCGGCGGCCCTCGGCGTCGAAGAGGTGCGCGGACATCTCGGCGGCGACACCGAGCGACGCGTAGTGCGCGCGCTCCTCGTCGCTGAGCATGTCGTGCACCGTCGAGATGCCGGCCTCCCATGAGCCGATGGACACACAGGCGACCGTCACCTTGTCGAAGTACTTGAAGGCGCGGGCGATCCCCGTCTGGTTGCGCAGCGCCGCCGCGGTGGCCGCGTCCGGCAGCAGCATCGGCGCGTAGATCGGGTGGGCGTCGCCACCCGAGACCTGGGCGGCCCGGCGCACGGCCTCGACCGAGCCGCGCTCGGCCGTCCCGGCGTCGTACACACCCGTCAACTGCACCACCGTACACGGCGGCAGCCTGTCGAGCTCCGCCGCCATGTGAATGGTGGACCGCCCCCAGGCGAGGCCGAGCACATCGCCCTCGGCGACCAGCTCGCCGAGCAGGTCGGCCGCCACCTCACCGAGGTTCTCCGGATCGGGCGACTCCTCGGCATCGGCCGGGGACTCGACCACGACGGCGTGCCTGAGACCGTAGCGGGCGCGCAGGGCGTCGGAGCGCTCCGCGTCCAGCTCGGCGGGCACACGGATCTCGATCCTCACCAGATCCCGTTCGAGAGCGGTCTCCAGGACCCGGGCCACCTTGAAGCGGCTGACGCCGAACTCCTCGGCGATCTGGATCTTGGACTTGCCCTCGAGGTAGAAGCGGCGGGCCATGGCCGCCGCCTGCACCAGCTCAGCGGGTCCCATCCGCATGGCTGACCGGCCCGACGACATACCCGACACGGCGATCTCCTCACTGCTGTTTCACACTCTGGACTCGCCGTTCATCCTTGCAGATCCGGCGTACTGATCAGCCCTGATGGGCGGCGTTCACATTCCTTGGCCTCGTGGTGGCTCAGTGGCCACACGCCCAGGCCGCGCGGCCGGTCACCGCCTCCGCCCGGGTACGCAACGCATGTACCGCCTGGGCCGGGTCCGATGCCCCGTACACCGCGGAACCGGCCACGAAGACGTCGGCCCCGGCCTCGGCGCACCGCTCGATGGTGTCGGCCGATACCCCGCCGTCGACCTGGAGCCATAGTTCGAGGCCGTGCTTGTTGATCAATTCGCGGCTCCGGCGGATCTTCGGGAGCATGATGTCGAGAAAGGTTTGGCCCCCGAAGCCCGGCTCGACCGTCATGATCAGCAGCATGTCGAGTTCACCCAGCAGATCCTCGTACGGCTCGATGGGCGTGGCGGGCTTGAGCGCCATGGAGGCGCGGGCGCCCTTGGCACGGATCTCGCGGGCGAGCCGTACCGGCGCCGCGGCCGCCTCCACATGGAAGGTGACGGAACCGGCACCCGCTTCCACGTACTGAGGCGCCCACCGATCGGCGTCCTCGATCATCAGATGGCAGTCCAGCGGCGTGTCCGTCGCACGCGCCAGGGACTCCACGACCGGCACACCGAGCGTGAGGTTCGGGACGAAATGGTTGTCCATCACGTCCACATGGAGCCAGTCGGCCCCTTCAACCGCCTTTGCCTCCTCGGCAAGGCGGGCGAAGTCGGCGGACAGGATGCTGGGATTGATCTGCACGGCCATGCCCCAAGCCTGCCATGCCCTCCGGGGATTGCGGGCGCCGGTCCCTTGTGCGCTGCCCGCTGACGCCGGGCAGGCGGTCCAGGCGGTCCAGGCGGTCCAGGCGGTCCAGGCGCAGGCGACCCGTACGCCGGACGCCGTCTTCGCCGGTGGTGTACCTGAACGTCGCGCTGGGCGGGGGCGGCAGGCCGGACCTGGTCGACAAGGGCGAGGGAGGCCTGCCCGGAGTCACCTGTTTTTCGGAGCCCGTCGGCATCTTCGGGTCGATCCCCGGCGTGGTCCTCTTCCACGTCGCCTACGGCCTGCCGTTCGCGGTGTTCCTGCCGCGCGACTACTTGGCGAAGACCCCGCGAAGACGCTCGAGGCCGCCCGGACGGACGGCGGCAGCGACTGGCTGATCTTCTGACGGTTGATCCTGCCCATGGGCGGGCCCCCGCCATCGCAAAGCCTCGCCGTCTTCCA
>CAMLJW010000430.1 GCA_946480485.1 uncultured Streptomyces sp.
TCAGGCGGCGCGCTGCGCGAGCGGGTCAGCCGCCTCTTTCGCGGCGAGCCATGCGGCGACGGCCGCGCGGGGGTAGAGGACGCTGCGGCCCCGACGGAATCCCTTGGGGGCGTCACCGCGGTGGCGCATGATGCGGACCGCGTTAGGCGTCGTGCGGAGGATTACCGCGAGCTCCTTCGTCGTCATGTACGGCGAGGCGGTGATCGTCTCGCTCATCGTTGGGCTCCGTTCGGTTTCGTTGGAGGTCTTCGATGCGGCAGCCAATTACTCCCGCTATCCGACTCATGACCTCAGGCTGGGGATCTCTCTGGCCGCGTTCTATGCGGGAGAGGTAGGGGTGCGAGATTCTGGCGGCTGCGGCGAATCTGCGCAGGCCATAGCCGTGCTGTTCGCGCTGCCTTCGGATTTCGATTCCATCGGCCTGCACGAGGAGAACGATACCCAAAGACACCCAACGAAGCAACGTCACGCGTAACGAAACGTATCCGGGCCTACTTTGTGTGCGTTGGTGTAGAGGTGAGGCGGCTCTCATGCGCGGGGTTGCCGGATCTGGCCCCCCTCGTTCGCGATCACCCTCTAACCTGGTGCCTAACGGTGCCTACCGGTGCCTAGCAGGATGTGGCGGGGTGACCGAAGAAGAGAGGCGGCCATGAACCGCGACGCACAAGCCTGGACGCGGCTCGGCAAGGCCCTCCAGCAGGCCCGGCTCGCCCAAGGGCTGGACCAGAAGGAGCTCGCCGGCCGTGCAGGCGTCTCGCTGAGCAGCGTGCAGAACGCAGAAGCCGGCGCCGTGCCAAAAACCCGGATGCCCTACACCGTCCCGGCGATCGCGTCCGCGCTTGGCTGGTCAACTGGGACTGTTGAGTCCGTCCTCGACGGCGCCGAACCGCCCGGTGGCTGGCAGCAAGTGTCCGTGCAGCCGCTCGTTGACGCCGAGCGGATGGAGGGCATCCTGACCACGGCCTGGGTTCGCGCCACGGACGACGTGACCTCCGCCGAGATCAAGAACGCGGTGAAGATCGCATTGGACGAAATGCGCCGTCAGGGGCTCCTGTCTGAGACGGATGGCGTGCAACCCTAAACAGAAGACGCATACGGATAGCGTCCGATTGGTCACAGAGCATATTCTCCTAGGCCCGGAGCACACAGTTCCGGGGCACCTGAGGGGGGCTGTATGCCCGATCACGCATCCGTCATTACCGCAGACCTTGGCCCGAACATCGCCGCTCTCACATGCCGTATCGAAGGCAGACCCGTGGCAGTTATCAACACAGCAGCCCGCGACAATCCGGCCATGCGCACGCAAGCGGCGTGGGCGCTCGTCGGTATTGGGCTCGACGCTGGCAGCATTTTGGGGTGGGAACTGAATGGGGTATGTAGCTGACCGCTGGCACACGTCCCGGCCGAAACCGGGCGGGCCCGAGTGCGGGGAGCACAAGGGCAAGGTCGCATCCTCGGCCCACGGCAAGGGCAAACGCTGGCAGGCACGCTACGACGGCCCGGACGGCAAGGAGCGCACGAGCCTCCACGCCACGAAGGCTGAGGCCGAGGCCGAAGTCGTCAAGCAGGAGAGCGCGAAGCAGACCGGATCCTGGCTGGACCCCAAGGCAGGCAAGGTCATGGTCGAGAAGTACGCGCTGGAGACTTGGCTGCCCGCGCAGAACATCATCGGCCGCTCGGAGCGCGAATACCGAGGCGCGCTGACCCGGTACCTGATCCCTGAATGGGGTCCGCGGGAGATGCGGTCCATCAAGCCCTCGGAGGCTGGCGCCTGGCAGGCCTTGCTCGTCAGCAAGTACGGTCTGTCTGGCTCGTACCCGAACCGCGTTGCCCGGTATGTACGGAGCATCTTCAAGCTGGCCGTCATCGACCGTGTGATCCCTGTGAGTCCTTTCGACGGGATCAAGGCCCCGACGCTCGTCGAGTCGACCGTCAACCCGCCGGACCCCGTAGAGGTCCAGCTGCTGATTGAGCATGCTTACAAGGACCTGTGGCGGGTGATGATCGAGGTCGACGCGCAGACCGGGCTGAGGTCCGGGGAGCTGCGCGGTATGCGCCTGGAGAAGGTCGACTTCCTTCGCAGGCTGTACCACGTGGATGAGCAGCTGGTGCACGAGAAGGGGACGGGTTTCTACCTCGACAAGCTCAAGACTGGCGCCGGCCGTCGAGTGCTGCCGCTGCATCAGCGGACCGTCGACGTCCTGGCGGCGCACGTTGCGAAGAACCCGCCGCCGACATCGGGCCCGTGGGCGGGGCTCATCTTCACCATGCCGGACGCGACGCCGATTGGTGAGAGCACGCTGGACTGGGCGCTGAAGCAGACGTGCCGATACGCCAAGGCGCGGCCTCGGCACTGGCACGAGCTGCGTCACCACTACGCCTCGGTGTTGATCGCCGGGGGTGAGAACCCGAAGGTGGTCAGCAAGCGGCTTGGGCACAAGGACGTGATGACGACGATGCGGGTGTACGCCCATCTGTTCGCGGAGGCGGAGGAGAGGACGCGGTCGGTCCTGGATGCGGTGTGGGGGAAGCCGGGTGAGACTGCCTCGAAGGCGGAATCTTCTGAGGCGAGCGGAAGGATCCCGGAATCTCATGGTGGAAAACCGGCTTTGGTACAGGTCAATCCATGATCTGATGCAACACCGCTGGATGTTCCAGGCCGAGCGGGTGTGAGCTGGTCAGAGGGGTGTGAGGGCTGTGACCTGCACAGGAATCCATTCCTATGTATTTCATGACGGCTCACGGGGTGCCGCGAACGTACGGAAAATCCACGGAATCTCGGCACCCACCGGAACTCTCCCGGAACGCCGGATGGGTCCTGACCACCCGGAACATCCGCCCCAGACCTCTCAGAATTCACTACGGCCCCGCCCGAGTGGAGCACGGGCGGGGCCGTAGCGCGCCTCATCGTCAGATGCGACCGTTTGGGTACTGACTGAAGATCAACGACTGCCGACCGTTTGGTGGGTGCCATCCCGCCGAACGCCCCTCCCCGCCGAGGCTCTCGAAAGCCGCAGGGCCCTAGGCCAGCGCATCGCTGCCTACCGGCAAGCCGCCGGCCTCTCGCAAGACCAGCTCGCCGACCGCATCGGGATGGAGCGGCGCAGCATCCAGCGGTACGAAGCGGGCGAGCGTGACCCCCGCTTCACGGATCTGTTCCTTATCGCCAACGCGCTCGATGTGCCCCTCGCCGACCTGGTGCGGTGACCCGCCGCCGCCTCGGGGGTGGCAGCGGCGGGTCCTCGGGCAGCCGCTCTTCGGGGGTTTGAGCAGCCGCCCCTCTTCCGAACCCTGCGCGAGACGGGCGCGCGAGGCTCGGGGGTTTATGAGGGCAGTGTGCGCCACGCCCTCAGTAGCTTCGTGGCTTCCTCGCACCGTGTCCTGCCACGCCGGCAGTCGTCGCAGTCGGTGGCGTGTTCGAAGAAGGCGTGCCACGCTTCCCGTTTGGCGGCGGGTGTGGCGGTACCGGCTATCCGCCGCGCGTGGCCCGAGCTGTCGTTGTCGCGTCCCTGCCAGTCGAGGCTCATGCCGGCTCTTCTCCGGCGGTCAGGTGGCCGCCGACCGCGACCAGTTGTGCGACGGCGTAGTGCCCGCACAGTTCGGCGGCCGAGGACATCGGTACGGACCAGTAGGGCGACTCGTGGGTGGTCGGGTGGACTGAGTCCGGCCGGGGCACCACCAGGTAGCTTCCGCGTCCCAGGCATGTGGCCCGCGGGTCACGCCATGTTCTGGCGGTGCCAGCGGGTACGAGGGCGTAGTAGCGGCTTCCGTGTGGGTCGCAGATGACGGGTTTTCCGAAGAGGGCTTCGGTGAGGAACTCGCCCACGACTGCCGGGTCTTCGCTGCCCGCGGCGGCGTGCACCAAGCCCGCGGGGATGCGGACGGCGGAGAACAGGGTGCCCAGGGGTAGGAGTACGGCACCGCCCTCCGGGAGCCATTCCTTCAGGGCCTTGTTGGGTTCGGGGTGTGCGGAGAGTAGCCAGTGGGCGGCGGCCAGCTCGTGATACGCGGCGGTGGTCACAGGCCTTCCTCCGGGGCGTGGGCGAGTTTGTTTTCCGGGAGTACGTAGGGGCGGACGAGGGGGCTGCTGGGGGATTCTTCGATGGGGGTTCGCTGTTTCGGGTGTGGCCACATGTGTGGGGCGCGGCGGTGGCGTGCGGCGGCGAGAACCGTGGCCCACTCGTGAGTGGTCGTCATTGGTCGTGCTCCTGGGCGAGGCGGTGCAGTGCCTGGGCGGTGTCGCATGCGTCTGCGGCGTCGACGGAGGTGGCGCAGTCCTCGCACGCGGCCTTGTGTGCTGCCTCGGTTTTGATGGCGTGGGCGCGCATGCAGGTGCGGCAGGCGCGGGGATAGGCGGTGAGGTGGCCGCCGGGGACGGGGATGCGACGGGTGCCGAGGTCAACTGCGGTGGCTGTGGCGAGGATGACTGCGCACCACACGCAGGCTTTGCCACGCACCTGGGGGCCGCTTAACGCTGCCAGCGTGGGCAAGTTTTCCACGCTCATCAGAACGTTCCTGGTACAGAGCTCGACACGTTCACCTGGCCTATGGCCTCGGCGAGGCGGGGCCGGATATCGCCGCCGTGTAGCAGCGGTATCGGGGCGGAGGTCTGCTCGTT
>CAMLJW010000431.1 GCA_946480485.1 uncultured Streptomyces sp.
GGCTGGAGAACCCCAGCCGAGCGCCTGCGTGATCTACTGACAGCCGCGTAAGCCACGAGGACCCCAAGAATCCGCCACCAGACGGTCGGGGGCTTCGTCGTGCTCAGGAGGAGAAGAGCATGTGGCCGAAACTCTTGCGGTGCTGGTGGCCGTAGTGACCGCCATGGCCACCGTGCGGGGCGCCCCACGCGGGAGCGGGCGCGGACGGGTAGGCCCCCGGGGCCGCGGGGCCGGCCGGAGGCGGCGGCGCGGGCTGCTGCCACTGGGACTCCAGGCGGGTCAGCGACTCCAGCTCGCCGTAGTCGAGAAATATTCCGCGGCAGCCGCTGCACTGCTCGATCTGGACGCCGTTGCGGTTGTACGTGTGCATCGGCGCTCGGCACTTCGGACACTGCATGGTCGGCTCAACTCCTCGCCGGTCGGGACTGCTTCGCCAGGACAGACACTGCCCGGCTTCGGTCGGTTGCACCCTACTTCGTCAAACCGGTGCCACATCCGGTGGGTGAGCGGCCATTCGACCACAGGCGTCGATCACGGCCCGCTCCGCCTCGTCGAGCGGACGGCCGGCCGCCACCGCCTTCGCGATGGCCAGGGCCGCGGTCTGCACCGTGAGGGCGCGGGCCGGCACATCCAGGGCCGGCCAGGGGTCGGCATCCACGGGTACGGCAGGACCCCCGGCCCTCTGATACGCCGTCAGGAAGCGGGTCCATGCGTCGGGCGGCAGCAGGCCGCAGGCGAACCAGGCCGCAGGGCGGGCAAGGTCCCAGGTGGGCTCGCCCCGGCCGAGGTCGTCGATGTCGATCAGCAGCCACTCGCCGGCCGGGGCGCGGACGAGCTGGCCCAGGTGGAGATCGCCGTGACACAACGTGTGCCGGTACGGCATCGGGACCTCACCCCTGGCCCAGGCGGGGAGGACGGACCAGGCGCGCAGGACGGGAGCGGCTGCGGGGTGCGGGCCCGCCGCTCGGAGGCGCACGACGGCGCGGGCGGCCTTCTCGGGGCCGCGCATCGGCGGGAGACCGGGCGCAAGTGCGGCTTCCGGTGTCCGGTGGAGGCGGGCGAGGAGGGTGGCGGCGTCCTCCCAGGGGGCGGCTTCGGGGGTCGCGGGGTCCACGGGGGTGCCGTAGGGCCAGAACGTGACGAGGCGGCCGTGCAGGTCGACGGCGTTCACACCGAGCGGTGGCAGGAGGACGCCGGTGAGGGCCGGGTGCGCGGCGACGGCCATACGTGCCGCGAGCTCGCCCGAGCTGGTGTCGGGGGCGTGGGCCTTCGCCACAGTGTCGGCGTGCCGGACGACGATGCCGTCAGGGCGATCGGCCAGGACGGTGGTGTCCGTACCGCAGGCACAGGAGCCCGCTGCCGGGTGGACCGCTGCGCGCACCGTCGCGGTCAGCGCGGGCAGCACGTCCGCGGTCACTCGGATCCCCCTGAGGTCGTACGTCGCCGGCTCACCCCGTGAGCGTACGCAGACAGCAAACGGGTCTCGAACCCAACCTCAACTCAAATCCAGGTGGAGGGGACGCCCGGTCTATCCGGTCTGCTCCGAGCTGTCCTCCCGGGGGACGGGCTGCTCGACAAGGGCGAGCAGCCTGTTCGCCAGGAGACGGGCCCTGCGAACCACGCTTCCCTTGCGGGTGACTTCACTCACTTCCACACCATCCCGCGGACCGCCGTCTCCACCGGCGGCCCGCGCGGCTCGCCACCACGTCGTATGTGCGTGTCGTGTCCCCGGCGTCCGCCACACTCTCCACTCGATCACCCTTCAGGGGTCCAAGCGTCCTTCCGCGAGGGACGGTTGGGGATCCGCACAGCTCAACGCCGCCCGTCTCCCCCGCCCCCTGACCGCCCTTCACGTTTCCCACCGGGCACTGACAATCGATCCGGCCGCGAGGGCGCGGCCTCTGCGCGCGCTCCGGCACGGAAACGTAAGCTGTGGCTCGTCAAACGGACCGGGCAGCGGGGATGGACATGGCGATGATGCGCCTGAGGCGCGAGGACCCGCGTGTCGTCGGCTCGTTCAGGCTTCACCGACGACTCGGCGCGGGCGGGATGGGCGTTGTCTATCTGGGCTCCGACCGGCGTGGCCAGCGGGTCGCGCTGAAGGTGATCCGACCGGATCTGGCGGAGGACCAGGAGTTCCGGTCACGGTTCGCGCGCGAGGTGTCGGCGGCGCGGCGGATCAGGGGTGGGTGCACTGCCCGGCTGGTCGCGGCCGATCTGGAGGCGGACCGTCCGTGGTTCGCCACGCAGTACGTTCCCGGGCCCTCGCTGCACGACAAGGTCGCCGAGGAGGGGCCGCTCACCGCGGCCGAGGTCGCGGCCGTCGGCGCTGCCCTCTCCGAGGGGCTCGTCGCCGTGCACGAGGCCGGTGTGGTGCACCGGGACCTCAAGCCGTCGAACATCCTGCTGTCCCCGAAGGGGCCACGCATCATCGACTTCGGCATCGCCTGGGCGACGGGGGCGAGCACGCTCACGCACGTCGGTACGGCGGTGGGTTCGCCCGGGTTCCTCGCGCCCGAGCAGGTACGGGGTGCCGCGGTCACGCCGGCCACGGACGTGTTCGCGCTCGGGGCCACGCTCGCGTACGCGGCGACCTCCGACTCGCCCTTCGGGCACGGCAGTTCCGAAGTGATGCTCTACAGGGTGGTGCACGAGGAGCCGCAGCTGCAGGGAGTGCCGGACGCGCTGGCTCCGCTCGTACAGGCGTGTCTCGCGAAGGACCCGGAGGAGCGGCCCAGCACGCTTCAACTGTCGTTGCGGCTCAAGGAGATCGCCGCCCGTGAGGCGCAGGGGCTGGGTGAAGCCCGGCCGCCCGCGCCGCGCGTGAGCGAGACCGACCGGCCGACGGGCCGGCTCACCGAGAGCTACCCGGACCAGCGCACACCCCGGCGCACACAGGGCACTTCCTCACCCCGGAACGGCACGCCGTCGCGGTCCGGGGCACGGCCGGTGCCGTCGCGGGGTGACTCGTCCCGCTCCCCGGGCGGCAGGACCACGTCGCCGCGCAGTGCTGCCGGGCGTCCGTCGTCCCGCACCACCAGGACCGGGCGACGGCCGGCCAACCCTCGGTTGCTGCGGCAGCGGCTCGTCGTGTTCGTCGTGGTGACGCTGCTGGTGGCACTCGGGATCGCGGCCGCGCAGGGGTGCCAGGGGCCGGAGCGCGGGCTCGGCGGTGCCGACGGTGGCGGTGGCGGTAACGGCGGTGTACAAGAGCAGCGGAAGCAGGAACACGTACGGCCGGGCCACAAACCGCTGGACGGACGGCTGATGTCCGAGCGGTACGCGTCGACGATCGAGGCGGACCCTCAGGGCTGAGGGCGGCCTGTGGCCACCGCGTAGAACGCGACCGCGGCGGCCGCTCCCACGTTCAGCGAGTCGACGCCGTGGGCCATCGGGATGCGCACCCATGCGTCCGCGGCCACCAGCGCCTGGGTGGACAGGCCGTCGCCCTCCGCGCCGAGCATCAGGGCGACGCGGTCCATCCGGTGCGGGGCCACCTCGTCGAGGGTCTTGGCCTTCTCGTCGGGGGTGAGCGCGAGGAGGCCGAAGCCCGCCTCGCGGACCGACTCCAGGCTCTTGGGCCAGGAGTCGAGACGCGCGTACGGGACCGAGAAGACCGCGCCCATGGAAACCTTCACGCTGCGCCGGTAGAGCGGGTCCGCGCAGTCCGGTGAGAGCAGCACCGCGTCCATGCCGAGAGCGGCGGCAGAGCGGAAGATCGCGCCGATGTTGGTGTGGTCGTTGACCGACTCCATGACGACGACCCGGCGGGCCGTCTGGAGCAGGTCGTCGGGTGTCGGCAGCGGCTTGCGCTGCATAGAGGCGAGCGCCCCACGATGCACGTGGTAGCCGGTGACCTGTTCAGCGAGCTCGGGGCTCACGGCGTACACCGGGGCCGGGAGCTCGTCGATGACGTCGCTCATGACGTCGACCCACTTGGCGGAGAGCAGCATCGAGCGCATCTCGTAGCCGGCGTCCTTGGCCCGTCTGATGACCTTCTCACCCTCGGCGATGAACAGGCCCTCGGCGGGCTCGCGCTTGCGGCGCAGCTCCACGTCGGTCAGGCCCGTGTAGTCGCGCAGGCGCGGGTCGTCGGGGTCCTCAACGGTGATGAGATCGGCCACAGGGTGATACTGCCTTGTTCTGGGTGTCGTGCCAACGGCCGGGAAGGGATTGCGTTACCCCGGGTTACTCGACGGTCTTCGCCAAGCTGTGCACACCCACGTTCACGACCTCGCCGATGACGATGACCGCGGGGGGCTTCACGTCCTCGGTGCGTACGGTTTCGGCAACCGTCTCCAGGGTCGCGTCGACCCGGCGCTGAGCGGCCGTCGTACCCTCCTGGACCAGGGCGACCGCGGTGTGGGGAGCCATGCCGTTGTCCATGAGCGTCCGGGCGATGGCGCCGATCTTGCCCACGCCCATCAGGACCACCAGGGTGCCGCGGAGCTTGGCGAGCGCGGGCCAGTCGGCCAGGGAGCGGTCGTCGTCGGGGGCGACGTGGCCGCTGACGACGGTGAACTCGTGGGCCACTCCGCGGTGCGTGACCGGGATGCCCGCCGCACCCGGGACCGAGATCGAACTGGAGATGCTGGGCACGACC
>CAMLJW010000432.1 GCA_946480485.1 uncultured Streptomyces sp.
TCCCAGCACAGCGTTAGAACGATCTACCTGCCTTGATCGCTTTGACAGGTTCCGTGCTCGACATTGCTGCCGGGCATCTCGCCGGCGGACGTGTCGAGGCCGCATTCGCGCTCGCCGGGCGGGCACTCGACACCGGTCTGACCTACAGGTCTGGGCGGATCGTGGAACAGGCGCGCGCGGTGCGCCGTACCCTCACGACCAGTGCGCCACCCAAGGTGGTGCGGGACTTCGACGAGCGCCTGCACGGCGTCTATCTGTAGGAGGACAGGGATGCGGGTGGGGATCACCGGTCACCGCGGGCTCAGCGAAGACGTTGAGCGGCTCGTGCGGGCCATGCTCGACGAGGCCGTGAAGGGGTACGACCCAGCCGAACTGGTCGGCGTCTCGTGCATCGCGGACGGCCCCGACTCCTGGTTCGCCCAATCCGTCCTCGCGCGCGGCGGTCGCATCGAGGCCGTTGTACCGGCGGCTGAGTACCGCGCCGGGCTGCCGCAATGGCACCACCCCGTTTACGACCGGCTCATGAGCAGCGCGGCCGACGTGCACACCACCGGCCTGACTGAGTCGACATCGGAGGCCCACCAGGCGGGCAGTGAGATCCTGGTGGGGCTGGTAGATGAGCTGCTGGCCGTGTGGGACGGCAACCCGGCGTGGGCGTACGGCGGCACGGCGGACGTCGTGGCGTACGCGGAACAGACCGGCGTCCCGGTGCGGGTGCTGTGGCCGCTGGGCGCCACCCGCTGACCGGCGCGTACCGCGACGGCCCGCTCCCGACCGGGGTGGGCCGTCGGCGTTCCCGAACATCAGACTTGCGCCCGTCTCGGCCTTTGCCGTGATCATCGGCGTGCCCGGCCCGAAAGGGGCCGGTATTGGGGCGCCAGTTGCCGACACATGAACTCGCTGGAGTGACAGGAGAACTTCCTGCCCTGATCGACACCATGCACGGCGAGACCCCCGGCGCGTGCCGGGAGTCTCTTGCTGATCGGCGGCACTCCCTTATAGGTCACGGGGTGGTGGGGGCGGCTGGAGGAATTCAGCCGGCTTGTATGCCAAGGCTCCCAGGTGCCGATGAGGAGCTTTTGCCATCGCTGCATCTGCACTCCTGGTAGCGATCCGCTCGAAGGACGGCGCAGCCTAAACGATAGGCAAGTACCCGAAGGCGCTTCCTGATGTGCCCTCGCTGTTGAGAAAGTTGGCACGGGTAACTCAGTTCGCGCATGATCTCTCCTGGGTTGTCCGTGCAGACTTGGCATGGAGAGTACGTGTGCTCAGGCAATGTCACAGTCGGAACGGGGGCGGTCACAGTGTCATGGGATGAGGAGTGGGCTCAGCTCAAAGCGGATGCCTTGGCGCGTCAACAGCAGTCGGCTCACATGCAGCTGAACCAGCTGCCTGCCGACGGAGGTGGCTCCTTCGCTCCTTCGGGAGGTCACGGAGACGGCTATTTGGTGAATGCGGAGTCCATAGACGGAAGTTCGCATCTGCTCATCGAGGTGGCAGGAGTTCTGTACGAGGGGCGCATGGACGCAGAGAACGCGACGATGTGCCGTGTTCCCCGGTCCCACCCCGACGTGGCCGCGAACGTCCAGACCTTCGCCCGGTTTGCCAAGGACCAGTACGACGACGCGGTCGTACTGCTCGCGGCGCTGTCCGGCCATCTGCAGTCCGCGAACAACGCGTACACCGAGTACGACCAGCACGTCCGCGACCGGCTGCAATCGGTCCTCGTGTCCGGGAGCTACATAGAAGCCAAGGACCGGTGATCGGCCGTGGCCTACCGCAAGAACGTCGAGTTCCTGGAAGACTCCAATCCGGCGCTCATCGAGCGCAGCGCGGCGGAGTTCAACCGCCTGCGCAAGCTGATCGACACCACCGACGACGCCTTCCGCAAGGCCGTTAAGGTCGACTGGCAGAGCGGAGCCCGTGACCTGTACGTCAAACGACTCAGTGAGGCCAGGGAACTCACCGACGCCCTGTCGGAAGCCTTCCGTACGGCGGGAAACGCCCTGTCGTCATACGCGGACGCGGTCACCACCGCCAAGAGCCACTTCGAGAACGGACGGCACACCGAGAGCAAGCTCGTCGAGGTGATGTCCCGGGAGGCCACCGCGATCACCCCTACCGCGCGGGCCGCAGAGCCTCTGCGGCAGTGGGAGGACCTGCGGGACACCACGGGCGTACTGGACTGGTTCGCCGAAGTGAGCGTCGACCTCGACGCCATCCGCGAGGACGCCGAGCGCTACTACAACCAGACCAAGGACCACTACGGCGACGCCCTGCGCGTGGAGTCCGAGGCACGCGAGAAGTGCATTGCCGACGTGAAGGCCGCATACCGCTCCCTGCCCGATTTCCGCAGCCCCATCGCCGATCCGGAACAGTTCCTGAAGAACCTGGGCCCGCTGCGCGCCGAGGCACGGCAGGCCGGCGACAACCCCTACGCCCATCTGCCGGGCTCCGGCCCCAAGGTGGACGCCTTCCCCACTGTGAGCGGCGACGTCGTGATCTCCGAGCCCCTGTACCGCATCAAGATGCGCGTCGACAGCCTCCCCGACGCCCAAGGCAACAACTACTGGCTGTGGTCCAACTCGGACGATGGCCGTCGCGAGTACATCACCGCCAACAAGGAACTCATCAAAGCCGCCGCCCAGGACGCCGGGCTGCCGCCCGAAATGGTCGCCGGAATCGCCTGGCAGGAGGTCGAGGGCGACCCCGGGTGGCTCGACGACGCAGCGTACGGAGCACGAAGGAACGTCCCCGGTCTCGAGGACGCCGACCAGACCTCGATGGGACCGATCGCCATCCAGGTGCGCCGGGCCGCCGAAGTCCTCGGTTACGACCCTCACAACCTCACCGACATACAACGGGACGCCATCGTGGAAGCGACCAAGGACCCGGCACAGAACATCTTCATCGCATCCGAGTACCTGGCCCAGCTCAAGGCAGAGAGCGGCTTCGCCGACGTGCCGCCGGACCAGATGACCCGCGCCCAGATGCAGGAACTGGCCGCCCGCTACAACGGCGGCCCCTACTACGAGAACAACGACGCCCAGGCATATGGTCGGGGCTTCGACCGGAAACTGGACAATGCCAGGGAGGCACTGAGGTGAGCTCCACCCCGACGGCCGATGTGCGCGAGAGCCGGCAGCCGAGGTCCAGCTGGATCGGCACCTCGGTGTGCGCAGTCGTTCTCGCTCTGGCAACCCTGGTGACCGGCTATGTCGTCCTCACGGCCTACATGGTCGAGCCGGACGGTCCCTGGGACAGGCAAGCCGTCACCAATTCCAGCGTCGCCGCCAGTGTCGGCTTGGGCTTCTCCGGCATCATGGCCCTGCTGACGTGGCTGTTCATCAAGGCCAAGTGGCTACGCACGTGGTGGTACACAATCCCCACAGCCCTTGTCATCGCCGCGCTGCTACGGCTGACGGTGCTCGCACCAGAGCTCTGAGGCAACGAGCACAGCCACACGTGGCGGGCGCGGTCCTGTAGGGCCAGGGTAGCCGCAGCGTCGTCGTAGTCGCGGTCTGCGTCTCTGGCAGGGGTCTCTCAGTTGATTCATGACACTCCCGCCGCCGATCGACCGGGAGTGTCATGAATTAGGTGGGAACTTCACCAGAAGGGACACCTGATGACGATCCGGAAGACTCACTCTCTCGAGACGGTGGGCGGCGTGTCGCTTGCCGCCGACGGGACGGCCACGGACGGTGCGGACATGAGGAGATTGCCGGATTCCGTGGACGGGCTGGGCCTGGACCTGCTGGACGCGCTGACGCTGCTGGCCCAGGACAAGGTCCGCGGCGGCGGACTGAGGCTGGTCGGCGAGGGCCGGCAGCCAGCGGTTTCGTCCCCCAGCCCAAGAGGTGGGTGGTGGAACAGGTGAACGGGGTCATGATGCTGCACCGCAGGCTGGTACGGGACTACGAGCACCGGCCCGCCTCTGCCGAGTCGAGGGTGTACTGGGCCATAAGTGACCGGATGGCCCGGATGCTCACCGCGACCTCCACCCCCACCTGGCGCGGCGCGTGAGCGACAGCGAGCTGACCTTGGGAGCGGTGCTGGCGCGCCTGGAGGAGCAAGAGCGCGAGATCGCCGCGCAGGCCGAGGCCACGCGGGGACGCATCGCGGAACTCGCCGCGCAGCTGGAAGAGTTCGACCGGGTTGCCGAGGAGGTCCGCATCACCCGCAAAACCCTGCTGGCGCTGCCTGATCCGTCCCCGCCGACGCCGCCGGCCGCGAAGCTGCCAAACCATCCCGCCTACCGGCAGATCATGGCGGTGTTCGCCACGGCCGACGCCCCGCTGCGGGCACGGGCGGTCTGCGAGGCGATGGACTGGAGATCGCGCCCAGCAACGTCAACAACGTCCGGCTGAAGCTGAAGCGGCTGGTCGAACGCGGGATCCTGATCGAGCCTGAGCAGGGGTCGTTCACCCAGCCACGGCCATAGCCACCCGGAGAGGCCACCGCCACCCCCAACCGCAAGCACGAAACGGACAGCACGTCACTTACCGCCCTCTGAGATGGAGTACGGAGACATGCCGGCCTGCCATGTGCGGAACCTGTCAAAGCGATCAAGGCAGGTAGATCGTTCTAACGCTGTGCTGG
>CAMLJW010000433.1 GCA_946480485.1 uncultured Streptomyces sp.
GGCGCCTGGCCAGGCCGATCAGCCACGATCTGCACCGTCAGGGCGAAATCTCATCGTGTTGCTCGAGGGCGCATCCGCCCCGGGGCCAACGGTGACGACTCAGTAGTTGCACTGCGTTTCGTCGCTGTCGCCCTGGACTTCAGGCACAAAGCACTTGGTCAGCCTCCCTGGCCGCTCGAAGTCCGAGCGCCAGTCGATTGACACATCGCCTTTCCACCAGTGACCGCCAAGGTGCTGGCAGCCGTCACTGTTGGCGGAGCCGAAGGTGAAGTACCTCTGCGTGGGCTGGTTGTCCTGATTGTTTCCGACGATCTTTACGCCGACAATGTCTCCCGGCATTCCGCAGAAGCCGATCAGTTGTCCGTTGGTGGCGGCGCTGGCCTTGTCCTGGAACTGCGGGACCACCAGTGCGGCCGCGGCGGCCAGCAGCGTCGCCCCGGCGAGGGAGAGCACCAGGAACTTCCCGGTGAACCAGCGGGAACGGCGCTTGCGGCTGCGGCCGCCGACGTGCTCGACCGCTGCTGTTCTTTCCATGGTCATGCAAGAAACTCCTTCTCGTACTGACTCGTGAACGAGTCGCGCGTATGCAGCCAGATCGCTGGCGTTCCAGCGCTGGGCGAGTCTCTCCAGGGATCCCGTACGACCGCTAGAGGCAAATGTCCCGACCTGCGCTCTCGTTTTCGTGTCGGTGGTGGCGTCTTAGAGGTCGCGCAGATAGATGTGTGCTCATGGACGGCGGTGCGGGCGTTCGTCCCAGTGGTGGGTCGTCCATGCCTGGCGGATCAGGCTGCGTACGGTGATGACGGCGTCGGCGAGGTCAAAGAAGGCGTCGATGACGGGGGTCCGGCGCTCGTAGCAGCGGTCATCGAGCCGTCGACGGCGATCTGGTCGAGGACGAGGCCGACGATCCGGTCGTAGGACTCCAGCGCGATCTGCTCGAGCCGCGGCGGCGGCTTTTGGGGTACCAGCACCACGCCTATCTGCACGAGCTATAAGCTCGGCCAGCGCCGCGTGAGGCGACCGAGGACCGCAACCCGAGGCCGTTGCCGCCCTACACGCCTACATGGCGTGTAGGCCCGCGTGTTCCCCGGTTCGACCATCCGCCGGCGCGGCGGGAAATTCTGGACTACGTCACCACCGGAGAGTGACCGGGCCGCGGCGGCCCTCAGCATGCGAGAGGCCCCCTCCCCAGCGTAAGCAGCAGGGAGGGTGCCTCTTCGCGTAGGTGTAGCTACGGGTTGATCTTAGCTGGTGGTGGTGTCCGCCTTACGGCGGCGCATCCACCACGTCAGCGCTCCGCCTGCCGCGACGGCGGCGGCGGCGATGGCGCTGATCAGGCCGACCGGGGTATCCGATCCGGTGTCGGCGAGGTCGCCGTCAGGGTCCTTCGCCGGGGGCTGGGTGGGCTTGCCGGTGTCACCGGGGCCCGGGGTGGTGGGATCCGGCGCCGGAGTCGACGGGGCGTCGGTCGGCGTCGGCTTCCCCGTGTCCGTGGGAGTCGGCGTGGGGGTGGGGTCGGGCTTGCCGTCGTCGGTCTTCGCGGCCCCGTTCCCACCGAGGAACGTCACATCGGCATCCCGCGCGGAGGTCTGTGCCCGCACGCTGTCCTTCGTGGTCTGGGGAAGGCGCCGGTGTTGGAGCTGGAATTCCACGGGGGTGATGTTGCGTTTGGGGGCCTTGGAGAAGTCGACGCCGCCGACGAAGAAGGTGTAGACGCGTCCGTCGCCAAGGGGCCATTCGTACGTGAAGTCGCCCTTGGTGAAGGACTTCACCATCTCCTTCCATACGGTGCGCCTGTCCCAGTCGGCGTTCTCACCCCGCAGCGGCCACCGCTTGAGATTGTTGCTGTTGATGATGGGCCGGAAGTCGGTGGCCTTCTTGGCGTCCTGCTGCCGGATCCACTCGGCGGCTACACGGGACTTGTAGACGCGGCGCAGGTCGGCGTACTTCTTCTCGGTGTTGATCTGCTTCTCCACGTGCGGAACGAGGTAGCGGGTGATCAGCCGGTGGCTGCGCTCCTTCTCCGCCTTGGTGAGCTTCTTCGAGCAGTCCTCGCCCTGCACGGGGGTGTCGAAGTCCATCGCCGCGTGGTTGACCTTGAGCGGGGCGTCGAGGATGTAGATGCCGCCGTCCTGCTCGCGGACCTTCGCCCGGCCGGGAACGATCCAGTTGCGGCCCGATCCCCAGCACGGCACCCCGTCAACCTTGGGGGTGGCGTTCATGAACTCTTTGCCGGGGGACTTCTTGGGGTCCATGGCGCGAGAGAAGTCCCGCTTCATCTCCATGTCGGCTTCGAGGAGGACGCGTCCGGCGTCGGTCTCCCCGAACCCCTTATCCATGATCTTGTCCGGCTGATCCGGATTCAGGTTCACCCACTGCCTGTCGGGGGTGAGGGCCAGCCACGTGAACAGGGCGTCCGAGGCCAGCTCAAGTTTCGCTTGCCCACCCCAGCCGGGATTGTTGTCCTCGTCGGGCATGAAGTCGGCCTTCATGCTGTAGTCCAGCCCCTTGCCCTTGACGGGGCTGCCGACGTACTGGAGCTCCAAGGTGGAGAAGTCGACGCCGCCGGGGCCGCGGCCGAGGACACCGCGGGTGTTCATCTGGTTGTGCTGGTTCTGGATCTGCCGCGCCTGCGCCGGGTTCTTTCCGGAGCCGTAGGCGATGGAGTTGATCGGGCCCTGGGTGCCGGTGTTCGGCCGCGGATTGAACACCGGGTAGGACTTGGTGTACTTCGTCTGCGGCCACAGCCCCTTCGCCGTCGCCCGCCGCTCCGCGATCCGGATCGGGTTGTTGCCCGACCCTCGTTCCACGCGGAGCTTGGCGTTCTCCGCCTTGTACTCCCTGGTGGTGGCCCCGTTGGGCTTCTCCCCGGCGAACATGGTGAACTTCGACTTCGTGAAGTCGTACTTCGCGTCCTTGTGGCGAAGGATGATCTTGTCGTTCTTGAACTGGCCGATCTTCCGCTTGCCGTCGGCCTTGAACTCGCCCAGTTCGCCGGTGCGCTGGTTGTAGGCGTCGTAACGCCGGGATGCGATCTTGTTGCCGTCCTTGTCGAAGATCTCGACCTTCACTTCGCAGAGCCAGTCCCGGCCGACGAGGTTGAAGTCCTGGACGGTCTTCCGCTCGAAGACGCCGCCCTTCTCCCGGGAGTGCTGGGCGCCGATCAGGTTCTGCGGCACCCACTTATTGAACGTCTTCGGGGACGGCTTGCCCTGGATATAGCGGGCGTAGCGGGCCCAGATGGCGCGCTTCATGTCCTCGGGGTCCTTCGACGCCCGGTAGGCGGCATCCCACTTCTTGACGTCGGCGTCGGTGTTGCCGACGCTGTTCAGGTCGGCGCGGGTAGGCTTGGGAACGTTTTCGAAGCCCTTGAACTCAAGGTTGAAGTAGTACTCCTCGTCCGGACCGCCCTTGATCCAATGGTGCTGGCCGGTGGGGGCTCCGGAGGTGTTCGGGCGGGGCAACGTCTTGCCGAGGTGCATTTTGTCGCACCGTCCGCCGGACGTGACCTTGGCGTAGTTGCCGGTCGCTGCGTTCGCGGTGGCGGGAAGGCCGACGAGCATCATCCCGGCCGCCGAGGCAACCGCGAGGCAGGAAGCCAGGCGTCGCCGGAGCCGGGTACGGATGGGTATCTGTGTTCTCATGCGTGTCCCTGGTCGTGGGGGCCATGGGACTTAGGTGGTGCGGGCGGGCGGCTGGTTGGGCCCCCGTGTCAGCTTTTCGCCGACCGCCGCCAACACACTAGAGGCTCCCAACGCCTCGCGTGCAAAGGTTTGTTGAGCGTGTCGGGTGTCGACTTGGCAGCACTGCAATGGTGGTGTCAGTGGTGTCTACTACCGTCGACGGCATGACCCGACCTGACGAGACGTACGACCCGACCCGGCACCCCGACCTGCTCAGGTGGATGGGTGAGCGCCAGGACGCCCACGAAAGGTGGGCCGAACAGACCTCCTTCGCGGGCGTGCTGGACTTCACCCCGGCCTCCCTGGGAATCCTGGACGATCTGATCCGGGAAACCGCGAACAGCATGGAGGAGGTCACCGACCAGCGCATGACGCCCTTCATCCAGGGCGCGATCTGGTACGTGGGAGAGGTGTTCTGCCGCCACCAAAAGATGGTGTGGAAGTACATCCCCGACATCGTCAGCGGGGAGCTTGAGCCGTTCTTCAACGCGGCCGGGGAGACCTCCGCGCTCGATCACCCCTGCGTCGGCGCCCCCGATGACCCGGAAAGCTACCTGTACCCGCTGAACATGCTCCGCCGGATCCTCCTCACTGAGGACGAGGTCGGCAACCCGGTCGAAGAAACGCTGTCGTCGATCTTCGCCAATCCCTTCGACGAGGACGACGAAGACGACGGCGAGGAGCTGGACCCGACCGGCGGTTGGGGATGATCCCGGCCCGCACGCTGATGCCGCCCACCCTCGCCGGGGGCGCGGCCCTGGTGGCGCTCGCCCTCGTCGACCTGTTCCAGGTCTTCGGCCGGTCGGCTGGCTGCGGCCACCACCTTCAGGGTCACCGAGGACGGCGTGGCACCCTCCTGGCCGCCGGGCTGGCGGTGTCTGTCTGTGGAGCCGGTGTAAGACCTCAACGGG
>CAMLJW010000434.1 GCA_946480485.1 uncultured Streptomyces sp.
CTGGAGGGGCCAAGGCATGAGGGGCCTGGAGGGGCCAAGGCATGAGGGGCCTGGAAAGGCAAAGGCATGAGGGGCCCTGGAGGGGCCTGCCCATGACAGGCCCGATCGCGACCCCGCTGCGGCCGTCAGCGCGATGAGCCCGCGCAATGCCTTGCGCAGGCATTGCGGCAGCCACCCGCTCCGGCGGAGCCGGGTGGCTCACATCGACTATGAGGCCCCCGAACCCGTAAGCGTCAGCAGCGTCGCCTCCGGCGGGCACGCGAACCGTATCGGGGTGTAGCGGTTTGTCCCGCAGCCCGCCGAGACGTGCATGTACGCCGTCTGCCCGGCAGCCGTATGGGTGGACAGGCCCTTCACACGGTCCGTGTCCAGGTCGCAGTTGGTGACGAAGGCGCCGTAGAAGGGGAGGCAGAGCTGGCCGCCATGGGTGTGTCCGGCCAGGATCAGGCGGTAGCCGTCCGCGGCAAAGGCGTCGAGGATGCGCAGGTACGGGGCGTGGACGATGCCGATGGAGAAGTCGGCCGAGGAGGACGGGCCGCCGGCCACGCGTGTGTACCGGTCGCGCTTGATGTGCGGGTCGTCGAGGCCGGTCAGCTCGATCTCGAGGCCGTCGATCTTCAGCACGCCGCGTGTGTTCGTCAGGTTCAGCCACCCCGCCGAGTCGAACCCGTCGCGCAGGTCCTCCCACGGATTGTGGATCGAGCCGGCGACGGGAGCGTTGCCGTTCAGGCCGTGCCGTCCCTGTGCCTTCTCGAACAAGTACCGTGCGGGGTTGCGGAGTTTGGGCCCGTAGTAGTCGTTCGAGCCGAAGACGTACGCGCCCGGGACCTCCATCAGCGGCTCCAGCGCGTCCAGGACCTCGGGCACGGCCTCCGGGTCGGACAGGTTGTCGCCCGTGTTGATGACGACGTCGGGGCGCAGCCCGGCCAGCGAGCGCAGCCAGCGCTGCTTCTTGCGCTGGCCGCTCACCATGTGGATGTCGGAGACCTGCAGGACGCGGAGCGGACGCATGCCCTCCGGCAGCACCGGGACCGTCACCCGCCGAAGGCGGAAGGAGCGGGCTTCGAAGCCCGCCCCGTACAACAGCCCGGCGGCACCGACCGCCGTGATTACCAGAGGTACTCCGTATCGCGCACGCATAGGCTCATCGTGTCAGACGGCACGCAACCATGAAGCCATCGGAGAGGGTGCCGAACTTTCGGGGGGTGCCCGAAATCGACGGGCGGCCGTCGCGGCACACCTGCGACAATCAGCACCATGACCACGCTCAAGTCGAAGCTGCAGGAAGACCTCAACGCCGCGATCAAGGGGCGTGATGAGCTCCGCTCCTCGACGCTCCGGCTGACCCTCGCCGCGATCACGAAGGAGGAGGTCGCGGGCAAGGAGAAGCGCGAGCTTTTGGATGACGAGGTGCAGAAGGTGATCGCCAGGGAGGCGAAGAAGCGTCGCGAGGCGGCCGAGGCCTTCGCGCAGGGCGGCCGAGCCGAGTCCGCCGAGCGGGAGAAGGCGGAGGGAGAGGTCCTCGCCGGCTACCTGCCCAAGCAGCTGTCCGACGACGAGCTTCAGCGGATCGTCGCCCAGGCCGTCGAGGAGGCCAAGGCGGCGGGCGCCGAGGGCCAGCGCGCCATGGGCCAGGTCATGAAGATCGTGAACCCGAAGGTGGCCGGTCAGGCCGAGGGCGGTCGTGTCGCCGCCGCGGTCAAGAAGCTGCTCGCGGGCTGACGCCCGCACAGTCATACGTCGATACGTAGGTGGGGGCGCCCCCTGCTCCTCCAAGGGGCGCCCCCACCTACGTACAGCCGAGGGAATACGGCCGCTATCCACGGCTCAGGGAACTACGGACCGCCTGCCGTTCCCGTTCCTGCCGTTCCCGTTCCCCCCGATCGTCCAGTCGTCCGGGATGGAGAAGGAGGGGTTGGGGAACGGGAAATCGCCGTTGCCGCCGCTGTTCCCGTTCCCGCCGTTCCTGTTGTTGTTCTTGTCCCCATCGTCCTCGTTCCGGCCACGGCCTTTCTCGCCGTCGGGGATGTTGACGAGGTTGAAGCCCGGGGACGGCTTGCCTGCGAGGGCGCCGGCCATGGCGTCCTTCCAGATCGGGCCGGGCACCTCTCCGCCGTAGACCTTGTCGTGCCAGACGCCACCGATCGTGATGTTCGTCATCTTGACGCCCTGCGTGGCGCTGCCGACCCAGACGGCGCCGGACAGGTTCGGCGTGTACCCGACGAACCACGCGTTCCTGCGCTCGTCGGTCGTACCCGTCTTGCCCGCGTTGGCGCGGTCCGTGAGGCCGGCCTGCTTACCGGTACCGGAGTCGACCACGCCGCTCAGCAGCGTGTTTATGGTGTCGGCCGTCGTCTTGGACATCGCCGGGGTGCAGGTCGACTTCGGCACCTTCAGTGCCTTCGTCCGGCCGCCTACCCGCTGATTGATGGACTCGATGGCGATCGGCGTGCAGTACGTGCCGCGGTTGGCGAAGGTCGCATATGCGTTCGCCATCGTCAGCGGCGAGATACCGGTGGAACCCAGGGTGAGGGAGGACGGCAGGACGGGCAGCTTCTCGCCGTTGCCCTGCACCACGCCCAGTTTGTCGAGCATCTTGGACACCGGGCACATGCCGATGTCCTCGAGCATTTGTACGAAGTAGGTGTTGACCGACTTCTCCATCGCCTGCTTCAGGCGGTACGGGCCGACCTCCGACTCGTTCTCGTTCTCGACCTTGGCATTTTCCGTGTTCTGCCACGGCTTCCCGCTGCAGGTCCGCACCGAGGCCGGATACGGCATCTCGTACGGCGCCGGATAGGACTGGGTCGGCGGCGTGCCTTTCTCGAGCGCGGCAGCGGCCAGGAACGGCTTGAAGGTCGAACCGGTCGGGAACCCGAAGTTCGAGCCGCCCACGGACTGGTCGACCGAATAGTTGATCTCGGTCTGGTTCTTTCCGTAGCCGTACGGCTTCGACTGGCCCATGCCGAGGATCTTGCCGGTTCCCGGCTCAACCAGCGTGGCGGCCGTGGCGACCTTGTCCGACTTCTTGACGTGCCGCTTAATCGAATCCTGCACAGATTTCTGCGACTGCGGGTCGAGCGTCGTACGGATCGTCAGGCCGCCCTGGTTCCAGACCTTCGCCCGGGCCTCCTTGGTCTTCCCGAAGACCGGGTCGCTGAGCACCACTTCGTGCACGTAGTCACAGAAGAAGGCGGCGTCCTTGACCGCCGTGATGCAGCCGTTCTTGAGCCTGCTGACCTGCAGGCCGAGCGGCTTCTCCTGGGCCTTGTCGGCCTCCGCCTGGGAGATGTCGTGGACGTCGGCCATGCGCTGCAGCACGATGTTGCGTCGCTTGCGGGCCTCCGTCTCGTCGTTGACCGGGTCGTAGCGCGTCGGTGACTGGACGATGCCGGCGAGCAGCGCGGCCTCCTCCAGCTTCAGGTCCTTGGCGGACTTGGAGAAGTAGCGCTGGGACGCGGCCTCGACGCCGTAGGCCTGCTGCCCGAAGAAGGTGATGTTCAGGTAGTTCTCGAGGATCTGCTTCTTCCCGAGCTCCTCCTCGAGCTGGATCGCGTACTTCAGCTCGCGGATCTTGCGGCCGATGGTCTGCTGGGTGGCCTGGGCGACCTTCGTCGGGTCGTCGCCGGCCTCCTCCACGGCGACGTTCTTCACGAGCTGCTGCGTCAGCGTGGACGCGCCCTGGGTCACGCCGCCGCTCTGCGCGTTCTTGTTGACCGCTCGGAGGATGCCCTTGAGGTCCACCGCGCCGTGCTCGTAGAACCGTGCGTCCTCGATCGCGACGATCGCCTTCTGTATGTACGGCGAGATGTCCTTGAGGTCGACCACCGTGCGGTCGCGCGAGTAGACCGTGGCGATGGTCGTGCCCTGGTTGTCCAGGATGGTGGTGCGCTGGCTCAGCGGCGGTCGCTTGAGATTGGCGGGGATCTCGTCGAACCCCTCGACCGACCCCTTGGCCGCCAGGCCCAGCACGCCGGCCGCGGGCAGGGCGATCCCCGCCATGACGGCTCCCGCGAGCACACTGATACCTAGGAACCCGGCGGCCTGCTGAGTCGGCGACAGACCCCCACCCGAGCGCTTGTTTGCCATGAGGGCAGCCTACGTTCTCATTCGCCGGACACACGCATATGCGTTGGCCTAAGCTGCTCTCAACCGTCACAGCCGTATGGCCACGTATCAATACGTCCGGCAACCCCGAATCGTTCCGGTCGGCCTTGAAATTTTTTTTCGGGCATGCGTCCGAATCCGCCTTGAGTTTCACCCTCTGCCCGTTATGACGCAGGTCAACTATCCTGGTTCGCCAGCAAAGTCACGTATGTCCCCAGGTCACTCCGTCGGGTGATCTGGGGCGTACCCATAGTCCATTCGGGCCATTCAAGATTGGGCCCGAAGGGGCTGGTTGACTGTGCCCACCTTCCGTAACGTCCTCAACTGGCGGCGGTGAATATGCCGCTGCCGCCGTGGGGGAGCCTCGATTCGGGAGAGGACGGCGCCGGTATGGGCTGGGTAACCGACTGGAGTGCGCAGGCGGCCTGCCGCACTACCGATCCGGATGAACTGTTCGTTCAAGGAGCAGCGCAGAACAGGGC
>CAMLJW010000435.1 GCA_946480485.1 uncultured Streptomyces sp.
ATAGGGGGCCCGGAACGCCGGGGAGGGCTCCGGGGGGTCTGTCAGGTTCAGAAGGTCAAGATCGTCACGCAAGGTGACGGTTGCCTGTGCTGCGCAACGCAGTGTGGAGGAGTGATCACCATGCCCAAGGGCGGAGCCCGCGCCGTCTCCGGACCGGCGCCAGACCCGAGCGCACTGCGCCGCAACCGGCCGTCGGACAAGGTCGGATGGACAACCCTGCCCGCCGAAGGCCGGGCGGGCGGCCCGCCGGCCTGGCCTCTGGCCGGTATGGGCGACCGCGAGTTTGAGCTGTGGCGGGACCTGTGGGCCAAGCCTCAGGCCGTCGCGTGGGAGGCCCTTGACCAGGGCTACGAAGTCGCGCTGTTCGTGCGCGCGTTGGCGCAGGCCGAGCTGCCGGACGCCAAGGTGGACCTGCAGCGTGTAGTCCGCCAGTACCTCGACAGTCTCGGGCTGTCGGTGCAGGGCATGCTGCGCAACCGGTGGAAGGTCGCCCCTGCCGCCGAGGTTGAGGAGACCGCCGAGCCGGACGCCGCGCCCGTTCGCCGACCGAGCGCGCGCGACCGGCTCAAGATCGTGCCCCGTGACGAAGGCGCCTGACCTCGAATTCGTCGTCGACTTCCCCACCCTGTGGGTCGTCCCGGACTGGATCGAGCGACACTGCCCCGTCCCGGACGGCTTCCGTGCCGGTCAGGACCTTGAGCTGTACCCGTGGCAGTTGTGGTGCACGGTCAACCACTACCGCGTGAAGCCGTCGGCGACGTTCGGGCAGTTGGCGCCCGCGTTCCACTACCGGCGCTCTCAGGTGGTGGCGCCGCAGAAGACCGGCAAGGGCCCGTGGTCGGCGACCATCGTCCTGGCCGAAGCCGCGGGCCCGGTCGTCTTCAACGGGTGGGCCCGCGGCGGCGAACGCTACCGGTGCGCAGACCACGGCTGTTCGTGCGGCTGGTGGTACGAGTACCAACCGGGCGACCCGATGGGGACGCCGTGGCCCACACCGCTGATCCAGCTGATGGCCACGTCGGAGTCCCAGGTCGACAACGTGTACCGGCCGCTGCAGTCGATGGTGAAGAAGGGCCCGCTGAAGGAACTGATGCGGGTGGGCGAGGAGTTCACCCGGGTCGGTGAGGACGGGAAGATCGAGACGGTCACGTCGTCGGCTCAGTCCCGCCTTGGGCAGCCGATCATCTTCGCTATGCAGGACGAGTCCGGCCTGTACACCGCGGCGAACAAGCTGCGGAAGGCGGCGGAGACGCAGCGCCGTGGCGCGGCCGGCATGGGCGGCCGGTCGATGGAAACGACGAACGGGTGGGATCCGTCCGAGGAGTCGGTGGCGCAGACGACGTCTCAGGCGAAGGCGCGGGACATCTTCAAGTACCACCCGCAGGCACCGAAGGCGCTGTCGTACAACAACAAGCGGGAGCGCCGGAAGATCCACACGGTGGTGTACGCGGGCAGTACACACGTCGACCTCGACGCCATCGAGGCCGAGGCCGCCGAGATCATGGAGAAGGACCCCGCGCAGGCCGAGCGGTTCTTCGGCAACCGGTGCGTCGCCGGGTCGGCGAGCTGGCTGGACGGCACGAAGTGGGCGGCGAAGGCAAAGCCGCGCAGGGTGCGGCCGATGACGCGGATCGTCCTCGGGTTCGACGGCTCCGACATGGACGACTGGACGGCGATCCGCGCCGAGACGATGGACGGCTACCAGTTCACTCCGCTGTACGGGTCGAACGACGAGCCGACGATCTGGAACCCGGCCGACTACGGCGGCCAGGTCCCGCGCGCGGAGGTGCGCGCGGCGATGGACCAGTTGATGCACCGCTACGACGTGGTCCGGGTGTACGCCGACCCGCCGTATTGGGACACGGAAGTCGATGAGTGGGTGGATCTGTACGGCGAGGAACGGGTGATCCGCTGGTACACGCGCCGCATGGTGCAGATGCACGCGGCGGCCGAGCGGCTGAAGACCGACGTGCTGAAGCGGAACACCGCCGACGGGCAGCGGGCGGCCGCGTTCACGCACGACGGCTGCGAGCTGACGCAGTCGCACATCGAGAACGCCCGCCAGGCCGAACGGCCCTCGGGCCTGTACGTGCTGCGCAAGGCGAGTCCCGTTCAGAAGATCGACGTCGCAGTGGCGTCGGTCCTAGCTCACGAGGCGTGGGGCGACGTGATCGCGGCGGGCCTGGCCGAGCAGGAAGTGTCCTACTACTACGGCTCATGAAGGGGGCGTGGATGGCCACCCTGGGGCAGGCGCTGCAGCTGGTGTCTCTGCTGGAGTCGGAGCTGATCCGCAGGCGTTCGGAGATCGACCGGAACAACGACTACTACCGGGGCAAGCAGCCGCTGCGGTTCGCGTCGGAGGACTTCGCCAAGTTCCACGGCGACCGCTACCGCGAATTCTCCGACAACTGGGTGCAGGTCGTCGCGGACAGTCCGGTCGAGCGGCTGGATGTGACCGGCTTCCAGGCCTCCGGCGAGATCAAGGCCGATAAGGACCTATGGGAGGTGTGGCAGGTCAACGGGCTCGACGGCGACTCGCAGTTGGGGTTCCTCGGCGCGGTCAACTCGGCGCGGTCGTTCGTGCTGGTGTGGGGCGATCCGGACGACGAGGACACTCCGGTCGTCACCTTCGAGGATGCCGCGCAGTGCATCGTCCTCTACGAGCCCGGCTCGCGCGTGCGCCGGCGGGCGGGGCTGAAGCGGTGGCAGGACGGCAACTGCGACTACGCCACGCTCTACCTGCCTGGTGAATTGTGGAAGTTCGAGCGGCCGCTCGCCCGGCAGGACAAGAGCCCGCAGATGGCGGACGCCGACGAGGCGGTGAAGTTGTGGCTGCCGCCCGGGGAACGGGACCGGCGCTCGATGTGGGAGCCCCGTGACGAGGAGTCGCTGCGGGAGCCGAACCCGCAGCTCAACCCGATGGGTGTGGTGCCGCTGGTGGAGTTGCCGAACAAGCCGATGCTGGTCGATGACCCGATCAGCGACATCACCGGCGTCGTCGCCATGCAGGACGCGATCAACCTCGTCTGGGCGCAGTTGTTCACGGCCTCCGACTACGCGTCGTTCCCGCAGCGTGTCGTCCTCGGCGCCGAGCGCCCGATGATCCCGAAGCTGAACAGTGCGGGGGAGATCGTCGGCAAGCAGCCGGTGGATCTGTCGAAGTTCGCCGTCGACCGAGTCGCGTGGATCACCGGTAAGGACGCGAAGATCGCCGAGTGGCAGGCCGCGAACCTCGCCGCGTACACCCAGATCATCGAGGTCGCCGTGGGCCACCTGGCCGCGCAGACCCGTACCCCGCAGCACTATCTGATCGGCAAGATGGCCAACCTCTCCGGCGATGCCCTGTTGGCGGCGGAGACCGGTCTGGTGAAGCGGGTCGATGAGAAGAAGCTGTGGTTCGGTCAGGCCCTGCGGGAGGTCGCCCGGCTGGTCTACCTCGCCCGGGGTGAGGAGGCGAAGGCGAAGGCGATGCGTGCGGGTGCGGTGCTGTGGGCCGACTCCGAGTCGCGTTCCTACGCCCAGCTCGCCGACGCGCTGGTGAAGCTGAAGGACATCGGGTTTCCGTTCGAGTGGCTGGCCTTGCGTTACGGGCTCACGCCGACCGAGGTCGCGGACGTGGTCGCGATGCGCGAGCGGGAAGCCGAGATGGATCCGATTGCCGCCGCCACCCAGATGCTCGCCCAACGGCCCGCCCCCGACGAGGAGAAGGCGGACGTCGTCGAGGAGGAGGGGATGACGGCATGACGGTCCCCGCCGAGGCCCAGGCGCACCAGGCCGGCCGCGCCATCCAGGCCGCAGCAACGGCGACCGCCGTGCGATCGGTGTGGATGGCCACCGACCCCGAGAACATGGAGAGTTCGTGGCTGTCCGGCGCGCTGCTCGCGGCCGAGCTGATCCACGCCGGACAGGTCACGGCCGCCGCCACGACCGACGGGTGGCTGACCCAGGAGACCGGCCCCGGCGAAGGAGCGGTGAACCCTCAGACTGCCGCGGCTGCCGCCGGGGATCTGACGCCGGCGCTGCTGTATCCGCTGCTGATCGCCCTCAACCGGCTGCGCCGCGGCTTCAGTACGGCCATGTCGATCCTGTCGGGGGCCGCGTTTCTGGAGATGGTGACTCGCTCGCTGGTCGCGGACGCCGGGCGGATCGCCGATATGGCCGGGATGATCGCCCGCCCGCGCGTGGTGTCGTATGTGCGCGTCGTGCACCTGCCCGCGTGCGCGCGCTGCATCATCCTCGCCGGCCGCGAGTACTCGCTGTCCGACGGCTTTCTGCGGCATCCGCGCTGCGACTGCACGGTCGCCCCGCGCCGTCCCGGTGACACGTGGGAGCTGGCCTCGCCCGCCTCGCTGTACGAGCAAATGGACGAGGCGCAGCAGCGGCGTGCGTTCGGCCTGGCTGGTGTGCAGGCGATCAACGCAGGTGCGGATGTTGCGCAGGTCGTCAACGCTCGCCGCGGCATGACCACTGTCACCCGCTACCGCCGCACCGTGCAGGCCACCACGGAGGGCACCACCCGGCGCGGCCTCTACGGCTCCCGGCAGGCGAAGTTCCAG
>CAMLJW010000436.1 GCA_946480485.1 uncultured Streptomyces sp.
CGAATGCGCACGGAACTGATCTCGGCCCCCGGCACCCCTGCCCACCCGAACGAGGACTATGCGTCGGTTGGCCTGCCGGCCTCCGGAGAGGGTGGTTCGCTCGTCCTGCTTGATGGTGTGACTCCACCGGCGGCCGATGCGGGATGCGTGCATTCGGTCCCCTGGTTCACGGCGCGGCTCGGCGGAGCACTGAGTGAACTGTCCGTTTCGCGAAGAGATTTGCCACTCGCCGAGGTGCTGGGGCAGGCCATCCGGCGGACCGCCGACACCCATCGGGTCACCTGTGACCTTTCTCACCCACGCACCCCTCAGGCAACCGTGGTCCTCGCCCGCTGGTCCGCCGCCGATGTCGAGTACCTCGTCCTCTCCGACTCGGCCCTCCTCGTCGAGTCCCGCGGCGGCACGGTCGGCGCACTCCTCGACGACCGCCTCTCCCGCCTCCCCCGCGCCTCCCTGACCACAGACGCCATCGCCGACGCGACGGTCCGCAACAAGGAGGGCGGCTTCTTCACGGCCGCCGCCGATCCGTCGGTGGCCGCCCGCGCGGTGACGGGCACGCTGCCACGCGCCGACGTCCGCACACTGACCGCCCTGACCGACGGCGCCACCCGCTGGGTGGAGAAGTTCCGGCAGGGCGACTGGGCCGGCCTCCTCACCTTCATACGCGAGGAGGGCTCCCAGGCCCTCATCGACCGCGTACGGGCTCTGGAACTGACCGATACGGAACGGGTGTTCCTGGGCCGGAGCAAGACGCACGACGACGCGACGGTGGTGCACGTGGAGCTTTGACACCGGTGGGCTCGGAGCTGTTTCTCCGGAGGGCATGGAGCTGCTCTCTCCAGTGGGCGCGCCGTACGTGGCCGTACGGCGACTACCCCTCCTCGACCCCCTCGTGACAGGAGCCCTGGCGGTCGCCGGCCCCCGGTTCGGCCGCCCGTCCCCCGGCGGACTTGCCAGGATGACCCCATGACCACCGCGTACGACACCCCCGAAGTCCTCGACCGTCGCGACGGCCCGTACGGCGAGGTCGTGCTGCGCCGGCATGGCGAGCTGCTGCAGATCGTGGCCAACGGGTGCTTCCTGATGGACACTTCCGACGGGCGCTCGGAGCGGCTGCTGGTCGACGCGGCCATCGGTGCTCTCGGCGCGCTGGACGGGCGGGCGGAGCCGGACGTGCTCATCGGTGGGCTCGGAGTCGGGTTCTCGCTCGCACACGCGGCCGCCGACCCGCGCTGGGGCCGTATCGCGGTCGTCGAGCGGGAGCGGGCGGTCATCGACTGGCACCTGGACGGACCGCTGTCACGGCTGTCGGCGGAGGCGCTCGCGGATCCGCGGACGGAGATCGTCGAAGCCGATCTGATCGCCTATATCCATGAGGCGTCAGACACGTACGACGCGCTGTGCCTGGACATCGACAACGGGCCGGAATGGACCGTGACCGAGGGCAACGACACCCTCTACTCGGAGGCCGGACTCGCCGCTTGCGCAAGGCTGTTGAGGCCCGGCGGGGTGCTTGCCGTGTGGTCGGCCCAACCATCGCCTGATTTCGAGGGAACCTTGGGGAATGCCGGGTTCCGACACGTGCGTACCGAAGAGATCCCGGTTGCCCGGGGCGTTCCGGACGTCGTGCATCTGGCTGTCGGGCCTGAATAGCCGAGCGGTGGTCGCTGCCCGTACTCTGCTGCCCTGGCGCCGATCATTCGAGCGTCAAGCGCAGTCATGGAATCACCCCACGGATTCCGGAAAGCACACTCAGGGGCGGGCGATGGAGCAGACACACACCTCCCACAACGGCACGGCGGCCACGCCGGGCGCACAGCGCCGTGTACTGGTGGTCGAGGACGATCCGACGATCGTGGACGCCATCGCCGCCCGGCTGCGTGCCGAGGGGTTTCTCGTACAGACCGCCGTTGACGGCCCGGCCGCCGTCGACACGGCCGAGGCGTGGCAGCCGGACCTGCTGGTCCTCGACATCATGCTGCCGGGCTTCGACGGCCTGGAGGTCTGCCGCCGGGTGCAGGCACAGCGCCCGGTGCCGGTACTGATGCTCACCGCGCGCGACGACGAGACGGACATGCTGGTCGGGCTCGGCGTGGGCGCCGACGACTACATGACGAAGCCCTTCTCCATGCGCGAGCTGGCCGCGCGCGCACACGTGCTGTTGCGCCGGGTGGAGCGGGCCGCGCTGGCCGCGTCGACTCCTCGCTCCGGCATCCTGCGGCTGGGCGAACTGGAGATCGACCATGCGCAGCGGCGGGTGCGGGTGCGCAGCGAGGACGTCCATCTGACGCCCACCGAGTTCGACCTGCTGGTCTGCCTGGCCAACACGCCCCGCGCGGTGCTCTCCCGTGAGCAGCTGCTCGCGGAGGTGTGGGACTGGGCGGACGCATCCGGCACGCGGACCGTGGACAGCCACATCAAGGCCCTGCGCCGGAAGATCGGCGCCGAGCGGATCCGTACGGTGCACGGCGTCGGTTACGCCCTGGAGACCCCCACTCCCTGAACGGGGATCCGGCGGTACTGAACCGAACCGAGTGGGACTGCCAAGAGCCGGACCTCCCGAGGGGGCTTGTGTCATGAGCGGTGTCGGCGGCCGACGCAGAAGCTTGGACGGCCGGAACTCGGACGGCGGAAGCCTGGACGGCAGGAGCGCCGGCCTCTGGGACGAGGTGCGCCCCTTCTCGATCAAGACGAAGCTCGGCATGCTGGTCGTCGTCTCGGTCTTCATCACCACCGGTCTGCTGATGATCGCGGTGCGCACGGAGACCGAGCTGCGGTTCATCACGGTCTTCTCGATGATCGCGACACTGCTGATCACGCAGTTCGTGGCGCACTCACTGACGGCCCCGCTGGACGAGATGAACACCGTGGCCCGAGCCATCTCGCACGGCGACTACACGCGCCGGGTCAGGGGCGCTGACCGCCGCGACGAGCTGGGCGACCTGGCCCAGACGATCAACCGCATGGCCGACGACCTGGAGGCCCAGGACCGCCAGCGCAAGGAGCTGGTGGCGAACGTCTCGCACGAGCTGCGCACCCCCATCGCCGGCCTGCGCGCGGTGCTGGAGAACGTCGTGGACGGCGTCTCTGCCGCTGATCCCGAGACCATGTGTACAGCCCTGAAGCAGACGGAGCGCCTCGGGCGCCTGGTGGAGACCCTGCTCGATCTGTCCCGGCTGGACAACGGCGTCGTACCGCTGCGCAAGCGCCGTTTCGAGCTGTGGCCGTATCTGTCGGGCGTCCTGAAGGAGGCCAACATGGTGGTCTCCGCCCGTGGGGGCATCGCCTCGGGCTCCGGCAGCCACACGCGTACGGACGTCCATCTGCACCTGGACGTGTCGCCGCCCGAGCTGACCGCCCACGCCGATCCGGAGCGCATCCACCAGGTCGTCGCCAACCTCATCGACAACGCGGTCAAGCACAGCCCGCCGCACGGCCGTGTGACGGTGAAGGCGCGGCGCGGTAACCATCCGGAGTCACTCGACCTGGAAGTCCTGGACGAGGGTCCCGGCATTCCGCAGTCCGAGTGGCACCGGGTCTTCGAGCGCTTCAACCGGGGTGGGGTCGTCGCGCCGCACGGTCCGGGCAGCGACGGAGGCACGGGCCTGGGGCTCGCCATCGCGCGCTGGGCGGTCGATCTGCACGGCGGCCGGATCGGTGTGGCCGAATCCCAGCGGGGCTGCCGGATCCGGGTCACCCTTCCGGGGCCACCCCCGCTGACAGGTTGACGTAGGGTTCTCATCGGAGCCACACGATCCGCGCGGTGTTCGTGCTCACGGACCCGTGTGATCAGGCAGAGGACCACGCCTCCCGGGCCGGAGCCTTGACTTCGACGCACCCCGGAACGCCCCTACCACATGCGAACCTGGCTTGTTTCCCGCCATTTCCAACACCGAAACACGCCTTTCGATGTGACTTACGCGACGATCAATGGGCCCGGCCTGCAACCATCGGCGGTCGGGGCGTAGCCTTGATTCCCGCTGTCCATCACCTTGTGAAGCGGAAGAGGGCGGTTGCCGCCGTGTCGCCACAGTCCCCCAGTAACTCGAGCATCTCGACAGACGCCGACCCAGCGGGCGAGAACCCCGCTGCGGCGTTCGGTCCCAATGAGTGGCTCGTCGACGAGATCTATCAGCAGTACCTCCAGGACCCGAACTCGGTAGACCGCGCCTGGTGGGACTTCTTCGCCGACTACAAGCCGGGCGGCGCGGCCGCCTCGGCTCCGCCGGGTACAGCGGCCACGGTGGCCGCAGGGACCACCACGACGGCTCCGGCCCAGGCGGCTCCGGCCGCACCCGCGCCGGCTCCCGCGGCGCCCAAGCCCGCTGCCGCCGCTCCGGCTCCTGCTGCTGCTCCGGCTCCCGCTCCGGCTCCGGCTCCGGCTCCGGCCAAGCCCGCCGCGGCCAAGCCGGCTCCGGCGAGGCCCGCCGCGGCGCCCGAGGCGCAGGGCGGTCCCGAGTACGTGCCGCTGCGCGGCCCGTCCGCGGCCGTGGCGAAGAACATGAACGCCTCCCTGGAGCTGCCCACCGCCACGTCCGTGCGCGCGGTCCCGG
>CAMLJW010000437.1 GCA_946480485.1 uncultured Streptomyces sp.
GAGCAGGCCGATGGGGTGGTGTCGTTGTGAGCCGCGCACGCACCATCGTGGTGGGCGCCTCGCACTGGCACGTCCCTTTGTATGCAGCGGCGATCGCCGAGGTGCACTGTGTGGTCGGGCTCTCTGACGAGGACCCAACACGGGTGCGCGAGCTTGCCGAGCTGTGGGGGGCCCCGGTGGAAGCTGATTGGCGCCGGCTGCTGGAGCTGCCGGACGTGGAGCTCGCGTACGTCTTCAGCCCGCACGACCGGATGGCTGAGACCTGTCTGGCGCTGATCGAGCGGCGCATCCCGTTCGTGGTGGAGAAGCCGCTGGGCACCTCCCTCGAGCAGCTGCAGCAGGTGCGGCGCGCCGCTGAGGAGGCGCAGTTAGCGGCCACCGTGCCGTTGGTCCAGCGGGGCGGTCCGGCGGACAGCTGGCTGGCGAAGGCCGGTCGACCGGTGTATCAGCGGCTGTCGTTCATCGCCGGTCCGCCGGAGCGCTACGACCGCAACGGCAACGGGTGGATGCTCGACCCGGAGCGCGCCGGTGGGGGCTGCCTGGCCAACCTGGGTCCGCACTTCGCCGATCTGTTTCTGCAGCGCAGCGGCCACACCACCGCTGAGGTCCACGGGAGGCTGTCGTCCAGCCTGCATGGCCGGCCGGTCGAGGATCACGCGACCTTGGTGCTGACCACGCCGGACGGTCGCGAGGCCATCGTCGAGGTGGGCTATGCGTTCCCGCAGTCGGAGCGCAAGCGCTACTGCAGCTACTCCTCTGCTGGCGAGGCCGGTTTCGCCTCCATCGACACGGACGGATCGGCCACGTTCACCTCGCTGGACGGCCACACCGAGCGAGCCGTCATCGACGTGGACAGCGATCCTCTCTATGCCCCATTCGTGCGGCAGGTGGCGCACACGCTCGGCGAGGGCTTCCGCGGACTGCCGACTCTGAGCGAGCTGGAAAATGTCATGCGAGTCATCTGGCGTGCGTACCAGGCTCATCGAGAGGGGTCAGGTCATGGCTGATGTCACCATCGACGACGTCGCGAAGGCAGCGGGCGTGCACCGCTCGACGGTCTCGCGCGCCTTGTCCCGCCCGGAGGCGGTCAAGGTGGAGACACGTGAACTGGTCCTGCGCGTCGCGGAGGAGCTCGGGTACGCCATGAGCCCGCTGGCCCAGGCGCTGCGTTCCAAGGCAAGCATCTTCGTCCCGCTGGTCGTGCCCGACCTCATCAACCCGTTCTACGCCGAGCTGGCCACAACCATGACCCTGGCAGCCGGCGACCGCGGCTATCAGCTGGTGCTGTGCATCACGAACAGGGACAGCGAGCGGGCCGCCGCATACCTGACCGCGATGCAGTCGCTCTACGCACCGTTCGTGATCGTGGCGCCGTCCTCCCGGGTCGAGATGGACACGCTGACGCAGTTCGGCTTCGGAGACCGCGCGGTGGTCATCGACCGTGTGGACGAGCATTCGACCGTTCCGAGTGTCACCGTCGACAACCGCCGCGGCATCGAGCTCGCGTTCGACCATCTGCGCTCGCTCGGCCACCGCCGGATCGGCTATGTCTCGGGCATCTCAGGCATCCACACCGCCCGCGAGCGCTTGGACGCGTACAGCGAGCTCGCCGGTGCTGAATCCATCGTCCTCGACAGCGGAGTCGACGCCGACGCGGGTGCGCGGGGGGCCGCACAGCTCCTCGCCGTGACCGACCGGCCGACGGCGATCATCGCGGGGAACGACATGACCGCGTTCGGCGTGATCTCCAAGCTCGCCGCCCAGGGCCTGCGGGTCCCGACGGACGTCTCGGTCGTCGGTTTCGACGGACTCGTCCTCAGCGCCCGCTACAACCCGGTTCTGACCACTATCCGCCAGCCGATCGCCGACATGGGCAACATCGCGATCGACCTCGCGGAGAAGAAGGCACTAGACGGATCGGTCGATCACGTCGTCCTGACCCCCGAGCTGCTGGTCGGGGCCTCCACCGCCGGGCCGCCGGCATGACCGCACCCACCGGCGGCCAGTTGCCGCGCATCCCCGGCGTCCGCTACGCCGACCACGTCGCGTTCACCGTGCCCGACCTTGACCAGGCTGTCCAGTTCTTCGTTGAGGCGCTGGGGGCGCAGGAGCTGTATCGCTCCACCCGGGGGCCGGATGCCCAGTTCATGCCCGAGAACTTCGACGTGCCAGCGGACGCGCGGCTAACCCTGGCGATGCTGCGGATGCCGCCCAACCTGAACGTGGAGCTGTTCGAGTGGAGCAGCTCGGACCGCCGCACCGAGCACCCGCGGCACAGTGACGCCGGCGGGCATCACCTGTGCTTCACGGTGGCCGACGTTGATCAGGCGGTCGCGGTGCTCCGCGGTATCCCGGGCGTGCGTCTGCTCGGCGACCGCAAGGAGGTCGCCGGTGACAGTCCGCGCGTCGCTGGCAACCGATGGATCTACTTCCTCACCCCGTGGGGACTGCTGATGGAGATCGTCGACCGCTCCCGGGTGGCCGACCCGCCACCCCTGGTCGGCCCCGCCGACTGGCACACCGCAACTCACCACACCGCCGCACACGACGACCCCAGAAAGGACCAGTGACATGCGTATCGCAGGCTCCACCCTTGGCACCCCGGAACAGACCGTTCCGGAGGCGCTCGAGCTCTTCGCGGGCGCCGGCCTGGACGCCGCGGAGGTGATCTACCAGGACGGCTACCGCTCGGGGCTGCCGCTGCGTGACCGGCGCTCCGCCGAACGGGCCCGGCGGGCATCGCAGGACCTGGGGGTCCCGATTGTTGGGTTGACCCCGTACACCACGGGCATCAACGCCCTCGACGACGCCGACTGGCAGGCCGCGGTCGACGAGTTCCGCGGAGCCATCGAGATCGCGCAGGTCGTCGGCGCCGACCGGCTCCGCGTCTACGCCGGCTCATGGCAACCAGACCAGCGGGACCTTCCAGCCCACTGGGATCGGCTGGTCGCGGCCCTGCGCACGCTGGCACCGGAAGCCTCTGACGCCGGGATACGGCTCTGCGTCGAGAACCACTTCGGCACCATGACCCAGTCCGCCGCTCAGACGGCACGGCTGGTGCGGGAGGTCGACCACCCTGCGGTACGGGTCCTGTACGACCAGGCCAACTTGACGTTCACCCACGACGAACCGTACGAGGAGGCGCTGCGCATCCAGGGCGACCTGGTCGGGCACGTGCACGTGAAGGACCTCGTATTTACCGACCCGGACGCGCCGTTCCAGGCGTCCGAGACCGCGCGGGTAGCGGCGTCAGAACGCGCGGTACGGTCGCGCGTCGTCGGCGACGGCATCGTCCCCTGGGCCGACATCCTCTCGTCCCTCTCCACCCTCGGCTACGACGACGTCCTCACGCTCGAGTACGAATACCGTTGGCACCCGCAGGATCTGCCCGAGCCGGCGGTCGGCTTCGCCGGGTCCGCGGCGGCGCTCCGCGCCTTCCTCGCCCAGCCAGCCACCGCGGAGAGCGCGCCATGAACGCGCAGGCCAGGACCCGCGTCGGCATAATCGGTGCCGGGAACATCGCCACCATTGCGCAGCTGCCGACACTGGTCAACGGGACGACGTGGAACTCGCGGCACTCGTGTCACGCCGCCCCGACCCCGGACCGCTGATGCGGCGCTGGGGCTTCCGCGCCGCCTACCGAACCGTCGAGGACATGCTCAGCGCCCAGAACCTGGACGCGGTCTTCGTGCTGACACCTCGCTCGGAACACGCGCACGCCGTCGACGCTTGCCTGCGGCGCGACGTGGACGTGTTCTGCGAGAAGCCGCTTGCGCCGTCCGCCGACGAAGCGGAACGCCTCGCCGACCTCGCCGACCAGCAGGGCCGCCTCCTGATGGTCGACTTCAACCGCCGCTACGCCCCGGTGTACGTGGCCGGGCACGAGACCTTCGGGTCGGCAGGCGCGACGTTCTGCGTCGCCCAGAAGAACCGGCGGGGCTCGGAGTACCGAGCGACGTTTGAGAACGCCATCCACATGGTCGATCTGCTGCGCTGGTACTGCGGCGGCGATCCCGTCGACGTCACCGCGCACAGCGCGGGCGAGGATCCGTGGCAGGAGGACGGCACCGCAGCCATCATCCGCTTCGACACCGGCACCACCGGTGTGCTAATGGCGGCCCGCACGGCCGGCGCCTGGAACGAAAAGCTCGATGCCTACGGCGGCGGGCGTACCGCCGAAGTGCAGGCGCCAGAATCGGTCTCGATCACCGTCGACTGCGTCACCACCATCCGGAACCTCAGCTCCGAGGCGTATGGATGGGCAACAGCGACCGAAACCCTCGGCTTCGCCGAAGCCGTACACCACTTCCTCGACCGCATCGCAGACCGCCGGCCACCCTTGACCAACGGGCACGACGCCGTCGCCACGCAACAACTGCTCGACCACATCCTCAAGGCCGCAGGACTCCCGGCCCACGAACAAGAAGGCCGCCAATGGGCAAGCCACGCCACGAACGCGGGCCCACAGCCACCGTAGGTCCGCAGCTCGTCTGAGCACCTGCGCCGCCGACCCGAAAGGCGACGGCCACTCACACCTTT
>CAMLJW010000438.1 GCA_946480485.1 uncultured Streptomyces sp.
CCAGTTCTTGGAGCGCTCTTTCGAAGCACGCGATTCAGGAACTCAGAAACTGAGTTGGTCTTCGTGATCACTCCGCGGGTTGTCGGTGCAATGAAGCCGGGTGAAAAGCCGCGACTGCCGTCGATCGAGAAATATGACGACCCTGACATCCGACAGGTTCCAGTTCCGGGGGGGGCGGAACAGCCGAAAACCGTCAGGCCGGGTGCGAGCATTCCGTAAATATCAGAACTTTTTTGCGGCCATACTGAGGATTCGAACAAGGGGAAACTGCGGCGAAGAGAGATCGCAATTCACGACCAAGATGAAGCTACCGATTTGCCTGATAGGGGAAGATAACAAAACACTCGCCGCGTTGAAGCAACAGTTAGAAAAGCAGGGGGCATACGCCGTCGAGCCTAAAGTATGTTCTTATGGCGATGCCTTGGAGCAACTGCGAGGCTATACAGGCGCTGTCATTGCGATCATGGATCTGAGCCGCGACGGGGACAGAGCGTATGCCGTTGCCGCGGAGTTTAAATCAAAGCTTTCGCAGGTGCGCTTAGTTATGACATCCCCGTCGCATAATCCAAATGAAATCCTGCGCGCGATGCGGTCGAGTGACAAACAGGTCGCGGCGCGCGTCAGCGGGGGCGGCCGCGGAGCCCGCGTGCGAGCCCGGCAAATCCTTAGACGGTCGAAGGACTTTCGCCGATAATCGTCGGCCGTGGGAAAGACCTACGAGCGCATGGACGGCCGGCTGCGTACGTTCATCGAGGCGCAGCCCCTCTTCTTCACCGCGACCGCGCCCCTGTCCGGCGACGGCACGGTCTACCTCTCCCAAGGGCCTCAAGGGCTCGTTCGCGGTACTCGACGAACTCACCGTCGCCTACCCGGACTTCGCCGGAAGCAACGCCGAGACCATCGCCCACCTGCGGGAGAACGGGCTGATCACCCTGATGTGGTGCGCCTTCCAGAGTCCGCCCACCATCGTCCGCGTACACGGCCGCGGCGAGCCGGTCTTCCGTGACGACCCGCGCTTCAAAGGACCTTCTCGGCCGTTTCCCGGACATCGAGCCGACCACGCACGGCCTGCGCGCGATCGCCGTGGTCACGGCCGAACTCGTCCGCGACACCTGCGGCTACACGGTGCCCTTCACAGCGAACGTCACCGCGGGTCATACCAGTTCACACCTTGCTCCATGGACCGTTGAACAAGCCGGTGTCCCGGAACGTACGTCAGGGCCAAGGGGCTCCCCTTTCGCCAGTCCCACGGAGGAACCGTGAGTACGATCGTCGGTGGTCGCGCGGCGCGGCGCCAGACGTTGCGCCGTATCCGCCCTCGCCGCTCTCCCGCCATCCCGCTGCTGCTCGCCGTCTGGGCGGGCGCGGCGGGAGTGGTTGGGCTGTGGTGGAGCGACACTGCGTCCATCGCCGACAACGCGAGCCGGATCCTCAACGCGGGCCGGATCACCGGTCTGCTCGCCGGGTATCTGATGGCTCTCGTCGTGCTGCAGATGGCCCGGGTGCCCGCGCTGGAGCGCCGCGTCGGCTCCGACCGGGTGGCGCGCTGGCACGCGATGAGCGGCCGCTACACGCTCTGCCTGGTCCTCGCCCATCTGGTGCTGACCATGTATGGCTACGCCCTGCAGGCCGGCCTCGGATTCTCGGGTATCGTCCAACAGACGATCGACTCGGTCAACACGCTGCCGGACATGGGCAAGGCCGCGATCGGCACGAGCCTGCTGCTCTCCATCGGTCTGATCTCCATCGGCGGCATCCGCCGCAGGATCGGGTACGACACCTGGTACCACGTCCATCTGCTCACGTACGGGGCGGTGTACCTGTCGTTCTGGCACCAGCTGACCACCGGGAACGACTTCGCCGCCCAGCCCGCCGCGGCCACGGCCTGGTACGCGCTGTACGGTTCCGTGACCGCGCTGGCGCTCTGGTACCGGGTGCTCGTGCCGATCCGGCTCAACCTGTGGCACCCCATGCGGGTCGCGGAGGTCGTCGAAGAGGCGCCCGGCGTCATCTCGGTGCTGATCTCGGGACGGCGACTGCACCGGCTGGGCGCCGAGGCCGGGCAGTTCTTCCGCTGGCGGTTCCTGGCACCGGGCATGCGGCTCAGCTCGCACCCGTACTCCCTGTCGGCGGCGCCCCGCCCCAACCTGTTGCGCATCACGGTGAAGGCGATCGGCGACCACAGCAGCAGGCTGCGCGAGCTGGAGCCCGGTACCCGCGTGTGGGCCGAGGGCCCGTACGGGGCGCTGACCGCGTCGCGACGCAGCCGGGACAAGGTGCTGCTGGTGGCCGGCGGTGTCGGGATCACGCCGATGCGAACGCTGTTCGAGACGCTGCCCGGCGCGGCCGGCGACCTGACGTTGCTCTACCGGGCCAACAGCACCCAGGATTTAGCCCTGTGGGACGAACTGGCCGCCATCGCCGACGAGCGCGGCGCCCGGCTCATGTACGCGGTCAACACCGCGGACGGGGAGCGCCCGGACATCTCGGCGGAGGCGCTGCGCCGGAAGCTGCCGGACATCGACCGCCACGACGTCTTCCTGTGCGGGCCGCCCGGCTTCACGCGGCAGGTGTACGAAGCGCTCCGCAGCGCGGGCGTTCCGGCCCGCCGCATTCATCACGAGTCGTTCGAGACGTGAGCGACGAGAGTCAGGGAGACATGACGAAGAGCCACCCCGTTCGGCGCGCCGTCCTCGCCACCGCCGCCACCGTGTCCGGGATCGTACTGGTGCTGTCGCTGAAGCCGACGTCGGACCCGACGGCCGCGTCCACGTCCGCGGGCGCGGGCGCGGCTCCCCCGCAGGCGGCGGCCCCGTCGCCGCAGGGCGGCAGCTCGCGGCAGTCGTCCGGCCAGGCCGTCACGGTCACCGGAAAGGTGGCCCAGACCCAGTACGGCCCGGTCCAGGTGCGCCTCACCATGAGCGGGGGGAAGATCACCAGGGCCGAGGCGGTGCAGCGGCCCACCGGCGGCCGCAGCGGCCGGATCAGCGGCGACTCGGTGCCCAGGCTCAACCAGGAGACCGTCGCCGCGGGCAGCGCCGACATCGACGCCGTCTCCGGCGCCACCTACACCAGCGCCGGCTACAAGACGTCCCTGCAGTCCGCCCTGGACCAGGCCGGTGGCTGAAAGGGAGGCGGAGGCTCCGCCCGTGGCCGTGCGCCACGCGGAGGAGGTGATGGGTACGGTCGTCTCGTTCGACATACGCGGCGGCGCACCCCATGCCGTCCGGACCGCCTTGGAGGAGGCGGTCGCCCAACTCCACTGGCTGGACGCGGTGTTCAGCACCTATCGCGAGGACAGTCAGGTCTCCCGGCTCTCCCGCGGTGAGCTGACCGTCGACGCGTGCGCCCCGGAGGTCGCCGAGGTCCTTCACCTGTGCGCTGAGGCCGAGCGGTTGAGCGAGGGGTGGTTCAGCACGGAGTACGCGGGTGTCGTCGACCCGACGGGTCTGGTGAAGGGCTGGGCGGTCGAGCGCGCGGCCCGGCATCTCGTCGCGGCCGGGGCGAGCGGCGTGAGCGTGAACGGCGGGGGCGACGTGCAGATCTACGGCAGGCCGGGGCCGCAGCGCCCCTGGCGGATCGGGGTGTCGGATCCGCTGCGCCCCGGCGGCCTGGCGGCGGTTGTCTCCGCGGCCGACGCCGATGAACTGGCCGTCGCCACCTCCGGTTCCGCCGAGCGCGGCATCCACATCGTGGATCCCGGCACCGGCCGCCCCGCGGTCACCGAGCTGGTGTCCGTGACCGTGGTGGGTTCCCGGCTCACCTGGGCAGACGCCTGGGCGACGGCGGCCTTCGCGATGGGTTCCCAGCAGGCCCTCGGCTGGCTGGAATCCCTGCCGGGCATCGAGGCGCTGCTCATCACGGCGGGCGGCGATGTCCGGCTCACCGAAGGTCTCGCCGCCCGACTCGGGTGAACGGGATCAGCTCGGGTACGGGATCAGTGGTGGTTGTTGTTCTGTGCCAGCCGCAGCAGATGGTCCGCCAGCGCCTGGCCGCCCGTCGGATCGCGGCTGATCAGCAGCAGGGTGTCGTCGCCGGCGATGGTGCCGAGAATGTCGTGCAGTTCGGCCTGGTCGATGGCCGAGGCGAGGAACTGCGCGGCGCCCGGCGGCGTGCGCAGGACCACGAGGTTGGCTGACGCCTCCGCGGAGATCAGCAGCTCCGCGGAGAGCCTCCGCATCCGCTCCTCCTTCGCCGACTCGCCCAGTGGCACACGCGGAGTGCGGAAGCCGCCCTCGCTCGGTACCGCGTAGATGAGGTCGCCGTCGTTGTTGCGGATCTTCACCGCGTTCAGCTCGTCGAGGTCCCGGGAGAGCGTCGCCTGGGTGACGCTCAGCCCGTCGTCGGCGAGAAGCTTCGCCAGCTGGCTCTGCGAGCGCACCGGCTGCCGGTTGAGGATGTCCACGATCCTGCGGTGGCGTGCCGTGCGGGTCTGCGGCACCGACGGCCCGCCGTGCTCGGATTCCTGCGCCTCGGTCATCGTCGTCGCCATGGGAGCTCCCGGGGGTAGCGGGTCGATCGACT
>CAMLJW010000439.1 GCA_946480485.1 uncultured Streptomyces sp.
TGCCCCACCCAGTGCGCGGGAATCCAGATCGGATGTTCCCGCAGCTCCGGGGAGAAGCGCTCGGACTTGTACTCCCTCCAGTGACCACGGCGATCATATCGCACCGTGAGCTGGCGCTTGGGCGCGGCCTCGTCCACCTCCTTGGTGGGGTTCGGCTTGATGGTGCGCTTGTCGATGACGGTGACGCTCGTGCCCAGCTCGGGGTTCATCCGCTGGATACGTCGCCACGACGAACGGGGAGCCTCAACCTGAGAGGCTGCCGTCGTGTACTGGCGGAGCATCAGGCACCCGCTCAGGAGAACGGCCATCGTGTGCCTGCTGTAGTTCTCCCCCTCCAGGAAGTTGGCGTTGTTCTGGTTCCGGCTGATCCGACGCATGTAGTCCGACAGCCGAACCGTGAGCTGACCGCAGACCATGAGCGGACCCATGTTGGCCATGCGCGCGTTGACTTCCTGTCGGGTGGGCGGCGGGCCACCCACGATGTCCTTCATCCGGTCGGACTGAGCCTGCTCCATGGCCAGGCGCATGAAGCTGTCTGTCTCCGTCCACGCCAGGATGCGGACCACTTCGCCCGTGATGGACCACGACAGGGCCATCATCCTGGTCTCGTTCGGAGATTTGGCCTTCCACTCGTACGTCCGGTCATCGAACGCCTTGGTGTTGTAGCCCTTCTCGAAGAACATCACACCGTGGTCGGTGTGGAACCAATGCCGCTGAACGTCCAGGTCCAGAGGCAGCTTGCCCGCCGCTTCGATGACCTCGGGCATCTTGTGGTCCGTGATGTGGAACAGGTCCGCGATCTCCAGGCTGGCACCATGTCGCCTGGCCAATCCTCGGGCCTGTGCCTGATCGGTCTGGCTCGGTCCGCTCTCCAGCAGATCCTGTACGTCCCCGACCAGATAGGCCATCATCGAACCAGCACCGTCCTGGTCCGGCCGCACCATCCACTGGTGCATCTCGGCCCTGTATTCAGGGCACTTGACCGGCCAAATCTGCTTGATCCTTCCCATGCCGACTCCCTCTTGTCCGTGGATACTGCGCGGGTGGGGCTGGATTTGAACCAGCACTGACGGGGGCTATCCTCCCCTGCCTCTGCGCGATTGGGCTACCCACCCTGCGGCTTAGCTGCCGCCGTTCTTCCGGAGCTGGTCCTTGTCCACCGAGTGCGGCTTGAACTGGCCGCAGAACTTGTCCCACGCCTCCACCCGCATGAGCGAGGTGAAGTCACGGGTGGTGGAGGCGAAGCCCACCCCACGGATGCACATCAGGACGACGTTCGGCCGCCCGTCCGTGTTGTTGTACGTCTCGGCGTACTCGGGGTCGAAGGACTTGATGCCCTCCAGGTCCCGCTTGTCGTTGGTTCCACAGCCCGTGGCACCACCGATCAGCAGGGCCGCTGCACCCAGAGCAGCACCGATCTTGGCCATCTTGGCCATCTTGTTCATGCTTTTATCTCCTCGTCCGTCTGGTCCTGCGTGGATGGGACGGGGGTTGAACCCGCATCTGCCCCGAGGTCTAAATCTCGGCCGCTCTACCATTGAGCTACCCACCCTCACCCGGCCGGGGCCGGGCTCCGTTCACTTGCTCTGTTGCGGAGGCAGAGGCACAGGCTCCCACCTCTGGCGCTTGCGCGCCTCAGCGGACATGTCGTACGAGCATGACATCTTGTGCGCTCGGCCCTTCAGCACCTTGCAGCAGGCACATCGCATGATGTTCCCGCCTTTGACCACGGTCACTCGTCGTCGTCCTCTTCCTCGAAGTGATCGTGACCGTCCGTCGTACCCGAACCGCCGTCCGAGTCGCCGTCGTCGTTCTTGTCGTGTCCTCCCCACATGGCCGTCAGCCAGCCGGGCAGCCGCAGTGCGGCGGGAAGTGGGGCGGGTTGGTGCAGTTGTTCTGCACCTCGGTGGTCTCGGGCTGGTTGTCCTCGTTCATTCCATGACCTCAGCTTCCACGAGTTCGCTGTCGTAGTCCGTCTCCGGGGTTACCTCCCCGGTCCCTGCCCTCCGCTCCCCGGTCCCGTCCCCGGTCGTCCCTGCGGTCGGCTGCCGTTCCCCCTCGGGGTCCGGTCGCTCCCCGGTCCCTTCGGACTCGGACGTTGCCCCGGCATTGCTCAGCTCCTTCGCCTTGGCGTTCAGCATCTCCAGGATGGTGCGGCTGCTGTTGCTGGGGTACTCGTTCAGCACCCCACCCAGCACCGCGTCACGGTGGACCTTCTCCAGGGTGGACATGGCGGTGGCCGTCTCGATCTGAGGGGCCAGCATGTCCGGGAACGAGGTGGTCTCCATGCGCTCGACGTGCACGGGGTGGCCGTCCTCGTTGATGACCCGGTTCGGGTCCAGCTCCTCGACGGTGTAGTGGATGCCCATCAGGGCTTCCTCACACGCCTCCCTGGCGCACTGCGTGATCGCCCTCCATCCGAGCAGGCTCGCCGGGTACTTCACCCAGTTCGACTTACTCAGAAGGCCAGCGTCCTGTGCGTTCGGGTTGCCGTTGGCGTTGGCCCGCAGCTCCCACGTCACCTCGAAGGTGAAGTCGGGGTCGTCGTGCCGGATGATCTGCGCCGTGGCATGGGTCGTCTTGGTGATGACCCGGAGCTTGTGTCCCGCCCGCCGCACGAGTGCGGAGATCAGGGCACCGGAGGCACAGGGCTTGCCGTCGATGACGTAGATCCCGGTGACGGCCACCATGGGGTGGACCTTCAGGGACTTGGCGTACTCGGCAGCCCAGATCAGGTTGCCCGGCCGACCCCTGTACTGGCCCGGCAGCATCTCCGCACCAGCCAGACGGTTGGCCCACGCCACCGTGTTGGCTACCTCCTGGCCTCCAGCCAGCTCTATCTCTTTGCCCATGGGTTACCTCTCTACTCGTACTGCGTGGACTGAACAGGGATCGAACCTGCACCTTGCGCCGGAAGGTGGGGAGTCATACCACGTCGGCGCACGACCTACCGTTTAGTCGATCAGTCCTGGCCCGGCTGGGGCTGGGGGCTCCCAGCCGGGGGTCTTACGAGAGGACGGCTGCGTCCTTGTATCCATGGGCGTAGGCCAGGTTCTCGTTCTCGAACACGAGCTTGCCCGCCTTGTCCCACTCACGGATGACCAGGGTGGCCAGCCGCTTCCTGTCCGACGCCGGATCGGGTCGGACCTCGGTGTGTACCACCAGTCGGCACCGCTTGTGCAGCGTCTTGATGCCGTCGATGGAACTGTTGGCGATGTCCTGCGGTGAGCAGTCGGCGGCCGTCATCCACCTGCGGCCGTCGTGCCACTGCGTGCTGTACGTACCGTTCCGCCTGCCCGCCATGGTCAGCCCTTCTTGTGTCGGCCGCGCCGGATCGGCAGCTCGGGGTCTCCCGTGCTTCCCTTGGGCGTCCCACCCACGACGCGGATGGGGGTGGTCGGCGGGTCGGCCTCCACGAAGTTGTCCGCCGCGTATCCCGCCGGGTTCGCGTGGCTGGCGTCGAACGCGTCCGCCTTCTGCTGCGGGGTCATGTTCTTGAAGCCCGAGGTGTCTCGTGCCTGTCCCACTGGTCATGCCTCCTTGATGATGAGCGTCATCTCGTACGCTCGGTAGTGGTCCGGGTCCTCGCTGGTCTTGCCCTTGCGCTGCCTCCATCGCATCGACTCGTACCGCGCCTCGGTCTCGGCGAAGTCCTTGTCGTCCGACATGATGCAGTACGCACCGTTCTTGAGGTTGGCCTCCCACGCCCATCGTGCCGCAGCCGCAGAGCTGGACACGACGTAGAAGGAGACCACCTCGGCCATGTTGTTGGCCTCCTCCACCAGGTCCCTCGCAGCCTGCTGCAAGAACGCCTCGTGGATCTCCTCGGGGTGCTCGTACTCACCCACGTACCCGGCGCTGGCCACGTACCCGGTGCCGGTGTGGATCAGCTCGCTCCCGAGGTACACCTTGATGATGTACGGCTCGTAGTCCCCGGCCTTCAGCCCCTGCGTCTCGTGCTCGATGATCTCGGGCACGTCCGAGGCAGCGGCCGGGTCGTACTCGGTGTCGATGTCCACCTTGATGGTGGGTTTCACCCGCATAGGTGTACTCCCCTTGTCCGTGCTGTGCCTTACCACCCTACAGCGAGGGTCTGACAACGACGGAAAGCCCCCGCCGTGGTCGGCAGGGGCTCCGTGTGCGGCTGCGGCGCGCGGTTCTGGGGGAACCGGGCTCTGTCCGCTTCTCGGCCCGCCACAGGGCCGCTCAGGGGGTGTCAGCCGGAGAAGGCCGGGGCGTCCGCGCCGCCGTCCTCGTCCGCGTCCTCGGTCACCGCGACCGGGCCGACGTAGCGGGCGTAGACGTAGTGCTTCTCGTTCTCCTCGCCCACGTTCTCCGAGACGGCCTCGGCCTCGAAGTGCTTGGGCTCGTAGGCGGTCTTGCCCTTCTTGATGTCCGAGACCATGGAGGTGGCCGACGCGCGCTTGCTGTACTCCCCGATCTGCGCCCAGACGCCGGGGTTCTCGGCCAGCTCGACCGCGTTCTCCGCGTGCTTCGAGCGGGGGGCGATCTCGTCCTGCGGC